>JALWME010000140.1 GCA_027083995.1 Sulfurovum sp. | reverse complement strand
AAATAGTTTTAACGAAGGTGCCACAAAGGCAGCATCCCCCAAAAAGTATTCTGTACCCATTTGTGTGTTGGTTATATTGCACTTGCCGCCACCAGAGATAAGTATTTTTGCTGCTATCTTAGCATTTGATTCTATGATAGTAGCAGTGTGTTTGGGAAGTAAAGCAGCCAGCATTACTGCACTGGCTCCTCCTCCTATGATAAGGATGTCATTATTCATGGGTGATATTATAGCTTACTTAGTCGAATAATATCATATGCTAGTACACATATAATGCACACAGATATGATTATAATCATCAAATAAAGGATTTCTATATGTCAAAAAACATCACCACCTTATGTCTCATCTTTGGTATCTCTACGTTCACTTATGCAGCTGAACAGTATGACACAGCCGCCTTTCGTACGGTAACTAAACTTTGCACCTCTTGTCACGGTACACCCTTTTATATGGCCAAACAGATAGATGATGATGACTGGGAATTCTATTTTAACACCAAAGGAAAACTCAAAAAAATACACAAAGACAAACCCAAAGCACTCCAAAATCTTAAATCAGGCATGTTTAAAAATCGAAAAAAACGTCTCTTGAAGTTCTTTATTGCCAACTCCAAATTCTCTGGTGCAGTCAATGGCTGTGATGCAAACTTCTGTGGCACAAACCATTAGATTAATTTTTCTTTAACATCGATTTTGATATGATAAAATATTAAATTGATTGGAGAAGGTTATGTTCAACGTTATACTGTTACTCACTGCCCTATTGACATTCTCTTCTGCAAGTCTCTTTACCATTACAGACAAACATGGAAAAGTGATACACAGCAAAAAGATTCAACACTCCCAAAATGATTTTTTTGCTCAAAGTGCAACAGAATACTCCCTCCAAGCCATCTACGATGAACTTCACCGAGCAGAAAATCTAGCACGCCGTGCCCAAGCTGCACGGAAACATGCCCAGCGTATCGCCCAAGCCAAAGCAAAGGCTAAAAAACAAGGTAAAACCTATCATCTCTCTGAAGCGGACAAAAAACAACTCCTTGAAGATGCCAAATATTTTAAAGGTGGCAAATACGTTTGGGGTGGCACTACCCCACAGGGTTTTGACTGTTCAGGATATGTACAGTACCTCTACAAAAAACACAATATTAATCTACCTCGTACCGCATGGGCACAGTCTAAAAAAGGTATAGATGTCGCCAAAAAAGACCTCAAAAAAGGTGATTTACTCTTTTTTCTTACAGACAAAAAACGAGGTATCCCTGTCACCCATGTAGGCATTTACCTTGGTAATGGTAAATTCATCCATGCAGCCTCAAAAAAGAAAGGTATCATCATTTCCCCTATATATAGTGGATACTATGCAGGTAAATTTGTCTCTGCCAAAAGGGTTTTACAAAAAAGTTCATAAACCAACACATCAATTAACACTCCCCTAACACTCCCCTAACATCTCGGTAATTCACATTTGCTATACTTTTAAAGTTCACATAATACATATAAAGGAGAACATGATGAAAAATACACCCATACTACTTAGCTTGGTGGCAATACCTTTTCTTATAGGTTGTGGTGGAGGCAGTGCAACAACTTCTTCTGCTTTGCAAACTGCAAAACTAACAGGTACTGTACCAGGAACTAAAATAGAAGCTTTTTGTGACAATGGTGTCCAAAAAGAGATAAAATCCATACATGATGGAACAGACAAACATCCATTTACCCTGGAAATCCCCAAAGATACAGATTGTAGAATAGTAATGACAACAAATGAAGATGATGCACAAAATGTAGTTATCACCCATTTAAAGTTTGAAGACAGTAAAGGTAATCAAAGTATCATTATCAATATCTCTGATGATGAAGTAGATATTGGACATATCCCTTTACCAATGTCTACAGAAAATATAGATGATGCAAACAATGACCATGTTAAAGATACACCGCTTATCGTAAATTTAGCATCTTCATCTATAAATGCTGTTGTACGAGATAATGATTATCTTGATGATGATAATGATGATATTATCAATCCATATGAAGATGATGATGGCGATCAAATACCTAATTACAAAGATACAGACTATTATGGTGGTGACTACAAAGGATCAAAAGGTTCAGATGACAAAGGATCTCGTGGTTCAAAAGGCTCATATGATGACAAAGGATCAAAAGGCTCGTATGACGACAAAGGATCAAAAGGTTCGGATGACAAAGGATCTCATGGTTCAAAAGGCTCATATGACAACTATAGCAACAACTATAATAATAACTATAACAACAACTACACACCTATAATGCTTCCAAAAGCATATACACCAGATCCAGGAAGACTTCTTGGCTCACAATGTGCCCAGTGTCATGGTACAAACGGTATATCTGTAAATAAATGGGACAGCATTGCCGGTGAAGACAAACTTCACGAAGAGATGTTCGAAGAAGGTTTTGGACATATTATGACAGCACAGGCAAAAGGGTATACACCTCATGAAATCAATCTCATGGAAACTTGGTTACAAACCCTCAAATATAAAGATTAGAAAGGATATGATCATGAAAAATAATACAAGAAGAAGTTTTATGAAATTAATGGGACTGGGTTCCATAGCCTCAGTCTCACCAACACTACTTAGCGGTGCTATTCCTACAGTTCCACATGTTGTTGTTGTAGGAGGTGGGTTTTCAGGAGCTACCTGTGCCAAATATCTAAAAATGTGGGGTGGAAGCAGTGTAAAAGTTACCATCATAGAACCTAACAAAACCTATGTTTCACCTATACTTAGCAACCTGGTACTCAACGGACAAAAAACTACTCAAGATCTCTCTTTTACTTATACAAAGAGCAGTTCGAAATATAAGATAGATATGATTCACCAAAAAGTCTCCAATGTTGACAAAACAAATAAAAGACTTACACTGGATAATAATCAAGATATTACATATGACAAGCTTGTTATTGCTGCTGGTATTGATTTTGAAAAAGTCAATAGCTATGACTTTGAGAAAGTACCACATGCTTGGATAGCAGGTACACAAACCAACATTCTCAAATTGCAAATAGACAAGATGAGAGATGGTGATACTTTTGTGATGAGTATCCCCCCTGCTCCGTACAGATGTCCTCCTGGACCTTATGAGCGTGCATGTGTGGTAGCTGACTATCTGAAAAATACCAAAAGACTCAGAAACTGTAAAGTCATTGTACTTGATGCCAATAATGATATCATTGTCGAAAAAGATACTTTTGCTGCTGCATTTGCAAAACATGGTGTTGAGTATAGACCAAAAAGCCTCGTTACTTCAGTAGATGATAATAAAAAATCTGTCAGATACGATGATAGTACGGGATTATCCCATACCCTTGAGGCAACAGTACTCAATGTTATTCCTAAACAAAAAGCAGCATCTATTGTTTTTGATGCAGGACTCAATCAAGGCAATT
>JALWME010000139.1 GCA_027083995.1 Sulfurovum sp. | reverse complement strand
CTACATTTTCAAGACACTTCATGTGTGTAAGATAGCTCTCTGCAAAGGTCATAAAGAAACGTATACGTTTAAGTCCTTTGATGTGTTTAACAAGTGACTCCATCTCTTCATGATAGAGCAGATAGCTGTCTTTTGGACCTACTTCTGGGTAGTCCCACACTTGTCTGATAGCCATTGGTTCTGTCTCTATCCACTCTCCATTTTCCCAATATCTACCTTTGGCACTTACTTCTCTTAAATTTATCTCTGGATTAAAGTTGGTTGCAAACGGATAGCCGTGATCTCCTGCATTACAGTCAAGTATGTCTATAGTATGTATCTCGTCAAAGTAGTGTTTTTGGGCATAGGCACAAAAGACATTGGTCACCCCTGGGTCAAAGCCTGAGCCAAGCAGTCCCAGGATGCCAGCATCTTTAAAAGTCTCATCTCTAGCCCACTGCTCTTTGTACTCAAACTTTGCAGTATCTGGGTGTTCGTAGTTGGCAGTGTCTAGGTAGTCTACCTTACATTTGGCACAGGCATCCATGATGCTAAGGTCTTGGTAGGGAAGTGCTACGTTGATGACAATATCTGCTTGTACTTTTTCTATAAGTGCTACAAGCTCAGGTACCGAGTCGGCATCTACCGTAGCAGTAGCTATCTGTACACCTATTTTATCCAGTATATTTTTAGCGATGGTATCACATTTACTCACGGTTCGGCTTGAAAGGGTAATCTCTCCAAACGTCTCTGCGTTCATAGCACACTTAAAAGCCACAACATTGCCTACGCCTCCAGCACCAATAATTAGGGTATTTTTTCTGAGATTTAGCATTGACTGCTTCTTTTGCATTGTATTTTAATGCTTAACATAACATAGCTCCTACATAAATATAAACATATTTTATCACAAATAGTAGTGATTAATGATGTAAGAGAGTCCAAAAAGAAGAGGGATAAAGAGTAGTGTACTTAGTAAGATGAGAGTGGTTACATCTTTAGGCTTGCAGTCATAAAGAGAAGCGAGATTAATGTTGGCAACAGCCAGAGGTACCATCATCTCCATAAATACTACACCCTGTACCATAAGAGATAAATCTGTATAACTTAGTAACAGTGCAGCAACCAAGGGTATGATGATAAATTTTTGACTCATTGTAGTTATAAAAAGTTTAGAGTCTAACTCTTTGATGCGAATACCTTGCAAGAAGGTACCTAGTAAAAAAAGTTGTAATACTATTCCTGCATACGCCCCCATTTTTAGAAACTCTTGTATCTGCGAGCTTAAAGGAATATTGTATATATTAATTAATATAGCAATTGCTGATGCAGGTATAATCGGTATCTTGATGATATTAAAGAGTGAATCATTAATGCTAAAGGATCCTCGTGAGTAGATATATACCCCAATGATATAGACCACAAAGACGTTAGCAATATTAATCAGTGTGGTATATATGACAGAAGGTTCTCCAAAGAGTGCAATGCCAAGAGGTATGCCGATATTCCCTGTATTGCCTACAAAACCAGCTATAGTAAAGATAGCACGCTCTTTAATATCTGTAAATATTAACTTTCCCAAAAAAGCAGTAGGAATAAGCACTACAAGGATAATAAGCAGATAAAACAGAGGAACCATCACATGTTCAGTGTATAATTTTGCAGTAGAAAACCCCCATACAGTTACAAATGGCTGTAAAAAGTACACAGACATAAGGGTGAGGGTCTTGGTATGCATCTCTTCAGTGAAGATGCGTTTGGCCATGTAGCCCAAGGCTATAAAAACATAGATGAAGAGGATGGAGAGGAGTGTGGTTACCATAGTAAAATTATCGCTTATTTTAAAAGTCTATCTCAACTTCTTTTGTTTTTTGAATATAGAGAAAAACATTGGTTAGGGCAAATTGATCAACATCTTCTATCTCACCTTTATCATAGGAGTCTAAATAGTCAAATCCTTCCAAGTGGGTACCTTTTACTTTTTTTAAATAGACACTATAAACCAATAAATCTGCCAAATCACTGATGGGGATGCTGTCAGTAAACGCTTTATCCAATGTTTCTATATATTCAGAACAGATATCTTCATTGGACATAAAAAGTATCCAGAGTATGATTTTGTCTACTTTTTGAGGTGCATTAACTTGTGTTGTGAAACTATCGTAAAGTACTTTGTTTTGGGCTATTTCATCTATCTGTATATTTACCTGTGTGATGAGAGCATTGATTCTTTCATCACTAAGTTTTGTATCTTTATAGCCAGTTAATGCAGACGCTGCGATTTGAAATGTGTTCATTATTTCTCTTTATTGTTTTTGGCTGTTTAGATTACTCTATGACGGTATATAGAAATTTTAACAGACTAAATGGAGAAAGATTATATCCTCTTTTTGATATGATTTTATTTTTGGGCTTCTTTTTTTGTTTTGTAGAGAAGAAACGATGCAGTATCTGTATCTAGACCATTGACGTGCATGATGAGCCATTCGGGCGTTTTTCGTATGAAGTGTATCATTTTGTCTATGTCACCATGGTTTTTCCAGTGATTAACAGCATATTTCAAATCTGCCAAAAACATATCATGTGCCATTTTGTGCATTTCATAGTCAGGATACCCATACTTCTGCATTAACACTTCTTCATTGGAAAAATGCTTGTTTACATGGACAAGGTATGCATCAAGTTTGACTTCCAGTGCATCTACTGGAATCTGTTTCATTTGATATTTCGTTGCAAGGTTCTCTATGTCATTGAGTATTGCTATCTCATCTTCATGTGTTTGTTGCATCTCTTGGAAGTCAAGAAAATTAATTTGTTCTGGGTAGAGTAGTGCCATAGTCATCCTTTTTCATTCATAGTATAAGTTATTTTTTTAAATTTATGCTTGACAGATATCAAGAGTGACAGATGTGTTAATATAATTTAGATATGATTTCTTACTTTTAATACTTAGGATGTATATGGATTTTTCATCGTTAGAATCTTGGGGTTATTTAGCCATTGCCTTTTTTGCCTTTGGTGGTTCGTTGTTTATAGTAGCTGCTGCAGGTGTTTTTTCTTTTATGGGGAATATGGACTTGGTTACTGCACTCACTGTAGCTACAGTCTCTAATTTTTTAGGCGATATATTTTTGTTTTATCTGGGAAAGTATCAGAAAAAAGAGATACAACCTTACTTCGCCAAGCATAAACGCAAAATTGCCCTCGCGACCCTCATCATGCGAAAATATGGTATAGCAGCTATCTTTATACAGAAGTTTTTATATGGCATCAAAACACTTGTACCACTCTCCATGGCACTCTCAAAGTATGATTTTAAAAAATTTGCATTTTATAATATCTTTGCGTCTATTGTCTTTGTCCTTACCATAGGATTAAGTGCATATTACTCAAGTGAAGCTATCATTTTAGTGTTTGGATATATCAAAGAAAATCCTTGGATAGCTCCTGTGATATTATTTGCTATCGTAGGTGGTGTTTGGTTTTTGATGGAGAAGATGACA
>JALWME010000138.1 GCA_027083995.1 Sulfurovum sp. | reverse complement strand
GGACCTTGCACTGTTGTAATGTCACAGACTTCTTCAAGGGTTACAACACTTCCAGAATCAGAACGGAGTATGAGCTTTTTCAAGCTATCTATATCTTGTTTTGCATCTTTTAGCTTGGCAACAATAGAAAAACGTTTAATGCCTTCTATCTTTTGGGTTACAGGCTCTTCACCTATCCCATAACGTATAACTTGCATCACATTTTCAACACTAAGACCATGTCGTGAGAGTGCTAAGTAGTCAGGTTTTATGTTGATTTGGGCTTGTCCTAGTTGTGTTTCTACTTCTGCATGGTCAAGCCCCTTGATGCTTCTTAATACTTCAGAAATCTCTGTGGCAATGCCTGACATGACTTTTTGGTCTTCTCCATAAATCTTTACAGCAAGTTCTGCACTCACACCTTCTAGCAACTCCTCTATACGCATAGCAATAGGCTGAGTGGAGATGAACTGCAAATAGTTAAATTTTTCTTTTAGTTTAGCTGTCATCTCTTTGTCAAGTCTTGGTATCTCTTTAAACTCAGGGTTAAGCGTAAGGAGTACTTCCATATAGTTTGCTTGGGCTGTTTCTCCTTTTTCACTACGTCCTATCATACTTAGTACGCTATTGACTTCATTGGGGTATGTCTCAAGTATAAAGTTTTCAATGGCCTGTGCATTTTGGACATTTTGTGTCAGAGCCGTTCCAGGAATAGCGATGACACGGTACATAATAGTCTCTTCATTGAGCTTTGGCATAAACTCACGTCCTTGCTGTGAAAGTAAAGCTGCCAATACAAAAAAGATGAGGAGGGTAAGTGCTACAAGTTTTTTCGCATGTTTGAGTGATAAAACCAATAGTGGGGTATAAAATGATTTTATAAAGTTCATTAGTGGGGAGTTGGCATGATTACCTTGTTTTAGCATCATGTATGAAAGCACAGGTACCAGTAAAAGTGCAACCGCAAGGGAGCCAAGCATAACAAATACAATGTCAAGTGCCATAGGCGTATAGAGTTTCCCTGCAAGTCCCTCAAGACTAAGCAGTGGTATAAATACCGTAGCGATGATGAGCAGGGCAAAGAGTACAGGCTTAGCTACTTCTGCAGTAGCCTGTGCGATAACTTCAGCACGAGAAGCATTTGGGTTGTCATGCAGAAGTCTAAAAGCATTTTCTACCACAACAATGGTTCCATCGACTATCATCCCTATGGCAATGGCTAGACCAGAGAGACTCATAAGGTTTGCCGAAATACCATACTCCTGCATAAGTAAAAATGCTATGAGCAAAGAGACAGGTAAAGAGAGGATAACGATAAACGCAGAACGTAATTCAAACAAAAATAAAAACAAGATAATAGCTACAAGTATAGAACCTGTAAGTAGGGCAGAGGTCATAGTACTTACTGCTTTATGGGTAATCTCTGTTCTATCGTAAATGATATCTACACTTACTCCTTTAGGTAAGGAAGCATTGACCAAGGGCATTTTTTCTTTGATGAGTTCAACCACTTTTGCAGCATTGGTGCCTGAGCGTTGAAGCACCATACCAAAGACACGTTCTTTCCCATCTACTGAGACTGCACCAAAACGAGGTGCCTCTCCTGCTTGAACAGTGGCAACATCAGAAATAGTAACAGCTTTAGCATCTTTTGTACGTATAATCGTGTTACGTATGTCATCAAGCGTTTCATACAGTCCTGCTCCTCTTATGAGGTATTGTTCTTTGTTAAACTCCAGGTATTGACCGCCTACAGATTGGTTTGATTTTTCTAGTGCAGCTATGACTTCATTGTAGGTGACATCTACTGCTTGCAATCGTTTTGGGTCTATAAGCACTTCATACTGTTTTTCAAACCCACCCCATGAGATAACCTCTTCTACACCATCTACGGACTTAAACAAAGGGGTGACTGCATACTCATGTATCTGACGTAATTCTGTTAGACTGTATGTACCTGTGGTGTCTTTAAGTGCATACCAAAGTACTTGACCAAGTCCTGTCGTGTTGGGACCCATGACAGGTGTACCCCATCCTTTAGGAATGTCTACCGTGTTAAGACGTTCAGTCACAAGTTGACGTAAAAGGTAGGTATCATAGTCATCTTCAAAAAATATAGAGACATAAGAGAGTCCAAACATAGAGTTTGAGAGTATCAGTTTTACCCCAGGCAGTCCAGACATAGCAGCCTCTATAGGGTAGGTAATGAGCTTTTCTATATCTTCAGC
This sequence comes from Sulfurovum sp., assembly GCA_027083995.1. The sequence goes on along the minus strand of JALWME010000138.1, from coordinate 11,895 downwards.
AGCGTTACCCACTGACTCAGTATAGATAACCACCTGCTTAGGGGTGATATCAGGAAAGGCATCCACAGGTATATCTTGGTAGGCCTTATAACCAAAGCCTGATATAGCAATAAAAAGTGCGAGCATAAGAAACTTGTACTGTATAAGTACTTTAAAAAAGTTTTGCATATTCGCTCCTAGTGACCATGTTCGCCAAGAGAAGATTTAAGTAGCATAGACTTTACAAAGTAAACCCCATCACTCACATATTCTTCACCTTCTTTTAGACCTTCAATGGCCACTTCATCACCAATGTAAGCGATAATTTTAACTACATTTGCTTCATAAGGTACTTCTTCTTCATGTTCATCGTGGTCATGCTTTTCATGTGCCTCATGGTCATCATGTGAAGCTTCTTCTTTATCATGGTCGTGGTCAGATTTTTCTTCATGGTGTTCTTCTTTATGCTCTTTTTTCGTAAAAACCACCCACTCACCTTTATAAAGTGTAAGTGCAGATTTATTTACCATCACAACATCACGTGAGGGAGCCAATGAAATATCTATCTCTGTAAATGCACCTAAAAGTAAGTTTCTAGGAGCATTTTTGATACTAAATAATACTTTGGCACGTTGTGTCTCTTTGTCTATATTTGGGAGTAACTGTACAAAAGAAGCTTCATAGTTTTTACCTGCTATATCTATCCATCCTTTGGTCTCTTGCGTAACTTTCATTGCATCATTAATACCAAGGTATGCTGTGGCATAGTAGCCATTTTGCTGTACCAGTGTCATCAAAGGTGTCTGTGCATCTACGTTAGCATGCAAAGAGACCAGTATCTTGCCGACCACACCATCTGCATGTGCATAAAGTGTAAACTTGTCAGTGGCTTTTGTGAGTTTATCTGGGCTTAATCCTAGTGTTTGCAGTTGAGATGCCAAAGCATTTTTTTGAGAACGTAAAGTCTCTAGTGCTATGAGATGTGCACTTAGTTGATTTTTAGACGCCAAACCTTTTTTATAAAGTGTTTTTGTGGTGTTTACCTGTGCCTTGGCAGGTTTTATCTGCTGTACAAGAGCCAGGTAATCTGCTGTAAGTTTAGAGAGTGCTATAGACTCTATGAGTACTACTTTGTCTCCACTTTTTACATCTTCTCCAGCTTTGACATAGTAGGCTTCTACATGACCTGAAAGCCTGGAGACTATCTCTTGTTTTTGATCTGATAGTTGGGTTATTTGTGCATTGGTTTTCACTATTTTACCTAGTGGTTTCATCATAGTGTGTTCTATTTTTATCTGGTTTGCAAATATCAGTAGTGGCAGTAGTAAAAGTGTGTATCTAGTCATTATAATTTCCTTGCAGTAAGTGTAATTCTATTGTTTGAAGGTTGATCTCTTTTTGTGTTTGAAGTAAAGACTTTCGAGTCTGTATGAGTCTGTTTTTTGCAAGCATGAGCTCAAAGAGTGAGCCTTGGGCTATGGTATAGCCCTCTGTGAGTAGGTTACTGAGTACCTGCTGTTCTTTTTTTAATGCACGTAAAGCCCCATATTGCTGGGAGAGTTCACGTATGGCAGCCTTACGCATCTTTATTTGGGACTGTGTATTTAGTTTCAAAGCGGCTTTATCAAGATGAATCTGTTGCATTTTAAGACGGCTTAATGCTCTCTCTTCTTCCTTGTTATGTCTTAATGGAAGTGGGATAGATATACCCACACGAAGTATAGACTGGTCTGGTTCTTTCTCTAGCCCTGCAGTGATATTATAGGAGGTAAAACGACTTTCATTCATACGTAACTGTGACGCATATAGCTTTTCTTTGGCTAGGAGTATTTTCTCTTGGCTGTTTGCTTTCTGTCTGTTTTTCATAGTAGACAAGAGTGCCTTGGATGAGACAGTATAAATGAATTTTTTAGACAAAGAGACATTATTGCTAAACCCACCCATTGCAAGGAGCATATAGTACAAAGAGTGCATCTGCTGCTTGGTTGTGTGCATTTGTGTTTTGAGATTCAGGGTCTGTGTTTTAGCTTGCAGGTAAGCCACCTTGGTCTCAGAGCCATTTATATAACGCTCTTTTACTACCTGTGTCATTTTCTTTGAGAGGGTATGTTCTTCTTTAAGTATATCTAGTAGTTTACTCTCATAGACATAGTGTGTGTAGGTATCTTCTACTTTTTTCATGTAAGACGCTTTACCTTCGTAGGCATAGGCTTTAGAGAGTAGTATCTTGGCTTCTGCTGCACTTTCTAGAGCATGATAGTAACTGTTTGTACGTATTTTTTGAGAGGTTAAGAGAGAATACCCTGCCTTTTCTCCTGAGAACTCTGGTCTAAAGCGTCCTATTTCTACACCTAAAGTAGGGTTGGGGGTTCTAAGCGTTATGGCGTTTTCAATTTCTGTTTGTTTGAGATTGAGTGCTTGACTTTGCAGTGTTTTTGCCTGCTTTTTTGTATGTTTTTTAAATTGTGTATAACCCATGCCAAACGCACTAAGAGAAATACCCAAAAAAATAATCATGAATTTTATCATTTTTTTTCCTGTAATGGTATGTTGTATAAATATGTGTTCTTAAAAGAACTGGGGTGGGGTAATGCGGGTTATGCTATAGGGGGTTTAATGGTTGTTTGTTTGTAAGGAGGTGTGTAACAGACTGCTGTTTGTGTATGTTTTTCGCCTATGGCTACATGTAAAGGGAGGGGAGCATTAGTATCTACTATAGCCATAAAATGAAAAAGATGGTGCATATCACACAAGTCACCACATTCTGTAGAGGCTGACTGCTCAGTCACGTATTCATGTGCACTCTCATGATGACAGTCATCTTCTATAGCTATGACTGTAGCATGAGCGATGTTGAAAAAGAGTGAGAACAGTAGTAAAAAATGTAATAACGTCTTTTTCAATCGTGTGCCTTTTTAAATTTAACTTAGTCTAGCCAAATATATTAAATAAGTAAAGTTAGTGCTTAAAAGTCACTTTGTCTAAATCACAGGTATAACTATCTGTAGCATACTCTATCTGTATGGTGGGATGTTCTATTTTATAGTTATCATGTAAATGGTCTTGTATTTCATCCAAGAAGTCATTATCAATCTCTCTGTTCATGCTTACAAGGTGTACTGTTAAAGCATTTTGTGTGGTACTTAGTGCCCATACATGTAAGGCATGTATCTCTTTAATATCTGGAAGATTTAAAAGATAATCTTTTATACCTTCCATATCAATATCTCTAGGCACTGCATCCATTGCAAGATTCACAGAGTCACGCAAGAGTCCCCATGTTCCTATGAGTATCACAAAGACTATAAGTAAACTTAGTGTTGGGTCTAACCATAACCAACCTGTATACATAATGGCAATACCTGAAAGCACGACACCTAAGGACACAGCGGCATCTGCTGCCATGTGAAGGTACGCACCTTTTATGTTTAAGTCATCTTTTTGACCTTCTTTAAAGAGTAGTGCTGTAGCAGTATTTATAACCACACCAATGGCTGCTACGATGATAACAGTCATCCCATCTACTGCTTTTGGGTCTGAAAAACGCTCATATGCCTCCCAAGCAATAGCCCCAAGAGCAATAAGAAGTAAAATAGCTGATGTCAATGAAGCTAAAATAGTGATTTTACGTAAGCCATAAGTACGTTGTAGCGTTGGATTCTTTTTTGCCAGATAAAAAGCACCCCATGCGAGTATGAGACTCACAACGTCACTTAAGTTGTGTCCCGCGTCAGCTATAAGAGCTAAAGAATCAGCCAATATTCCATACGTTGCTTCAACAATAACAAAAATAATATTGAGTGTTATCCCAATTGCAAAAGAACGGTTATAGTTTGTTACTTCACTTCCATGATCATGTCCCATGTTATACCTTTAGATTAATTTATGAACAACAAGACCCAGCACTACAGTCTTCTTTTTTCTCAAAGTAAGGCTTAACCATAAACCATAAGATGAGTCCCCAAAGTATGACTGAACTTATCGTAGCTATGATACCACCTTCTTCTTCCATATGTATGAGTGATGTTGGGTCTATGGCAGAGGAATCAAAGATGTAGTCTAGTCCTAGTCCAAAGAGTATGCTTCCTATGATGATGCATCCAAGGTAGATGATGAGTGACTTTGTGCCAAGCATCTTTTTCACTACGCCTATGGTCACAGTGTTTGTAGCAGGCCCAGCTGAGAGGAAGACAAACGCAGCCCCAGCACTCACGCCACTTAGCATAAGCCCTGCTGCTATAGGTAGTGATGCTGTAGCACAAACATACATAGGTACAGCGATGACGATAACTAACAAGTAAGAGAGCCAAGTGTTATCTGAGAGTAACTCTGCAAGATTGTCAGGTATAGCAACGGTTATGAGAGCCCCTAAGAGTAGCCCCCAAAATAGTGGCTTAGCGATGTCACCCAGCAATGTTACAAAGGCATACCGCATTGCAGCTAAAAATGAAAACTTTTTCTTTTCATCACTAGAACTTGAACAGCAAGAGCCTTCACCCGTTTCAGAAGAATCATCACTTTTAGGAGTATTCATAGTAAAACTTGTTGCAGGTTGTGCAGAGACAGCAGAAAAAGAGGGTTTTTTCTCTTCTTCTACAACATCATCTTTGTCAAATATATTGGTTAGTATCCCTGCTACCATAGCGATAATCATCGAGGTAATGGCACGATAGACTGTAAATATCCACCCAAAAATACCGTACGTTGCCATGATGGAATCAACCCCAGTAATAGGTGTAGAGATAAGAAAAGAAAGCGTAGCACCTTTAGAAGCTCCAGACTTTTTAATGGAAGTTGCAAGTGGTATGACCCCACAAGAGCATACAGGAAGAGGGATGCCAAATATGGTAGACTTAAACACAGACTTAACATCACTTGAGCCTAAGTGCTTGGTCACGATGCTGTCTGGTACCAGTTCATGCAAGAGTCCTGCAAACACAAGCCCAAAGAGTATAAAAGGTGCCATAGCAAGACTGAGACTCCATAATGTTTCAAAAAAGTGTGTTATTTCCATCATAAACCTTTAGTACAATTATGGACAAATATAGCTAGTTGAACTTAATCTCCAGTAAACCTTCTTTTTTAAGCCCTAACTTTCTCACGGTTATTTGTAGTAGGGTATAAAGTCCTTCTTCTAAAGTAGGGTGGTAAAAAGGTAGCTTCATCATCTCATAGACTGTAAGTCCATGTTCTATCGCCCATGCCAAGTGATGGGCTAGGTGTTCGCCATGGGGTACGGCTATTTGTGCACCCAGTATCTTTCCATCTCTCTTTTGTACATAAAGGTTTGCTACACCTTTGTTGAGATTCATAAGCATCGCTCTAGCTTGGGTGTAGAAGTTATAGCTGGTGATAAGTACGTTGTCATCGTCTTTTACTTCTTTATACCCCTTACCCACAAAAGCGATGTTAGGGTCAGTAAAGACGATGGCCAAAGGTACTTTTCTTTGAAAGCTTTTTTGTGGATGCAGTACATTATAGCCTGCTATGCGTCCTTCGTCTGCTGCTTCATGTAGTAGTGGTCTGTCTGCATTGACATCTCCAGCTATATAGATGGGAAGGTCTTCAACCTGCATGGTGTTAGGGTTGAAGTTTGGTATACCTCTTTTGTCTAGCGTGATGCCAAGGTTTTCAAGCTTTAGGCTTGCTAAGTTTGGTCTTCTGCCTATGGAGACTAGCACTTTGTCTACCAGTACTTTTCGCTCACCACTTACTATCTGTATCTTGTCAGCTATTTTTGCAAGTGTGGCACGCTCACCACCTAGCCACATCTCAAACTCTTTTTCACACAGTGCTACCATAGACTTATTTACCTCAGGGTCAGAAAGCCCACCTATATACTCTTGTGAATGTACCGCAGTGACTTTGATGCCAAGACGAGAGAGTGCCTGTCCCAGTTCCAGTCCTATGACACCAAGACCCAGTACTCCTAGCGTAGCAGGGAGGTCATCTTGCTCGAAGAGTTCGTCAGTTGTAAGTATCTGTTCTCTAAACTCTTCCCAAGAGGGGTCAACCACAGGCGTAGAACCCGTAGCGATGATGATTTTCTTTGCATCTATTTCGTCATCACCCACTTTGAGTGTATGAGCGTTTATAAAAGATGCTTTACCATCAAGCACTTTGTCTCCCAAACTTTCGATGCTTTTTTTGATATTGAAATTCACCAAAAGGTCTCTTTGTTCCCTGACACGTTTGAGTACATCGGGGATGGAGACTTCAAGCTTGTCAGCATGGTGTATGCCAGACTTTTCAAAGTCAAGCCTATCATGATAATACTCAGCGATGCGTATAAGTGACTTTGAAGGCATACAGCCCACACGGGCACAGGTGGTACCGTAGGGTCCAGCATTAATCAGTATAAAGTTATCTGTTTCTCTTTTGACTTGTGAGAGGGCATAGAGTCCTGCTGAACCAGCCCCAATGACAGCTACGTCTACATATTTTTTCATTATCATCATACCTTTACTCTTATTTTACTACATTCATACCCAGATGTAAAGTTGCATCATTATTCAATTTGGAGTAAAATAGAACCAGATAGCTGATGCTTTCAATTTCTACAAAGGTGGTAATGTTATGAAACAAGTACAAAGAATATTGGTTGGCATTGATATATATGCAAAATCAGGAAATGTTTTAAAGCGTGCATTAAATGTTGCAAAAGAAAACAATGCCAAACTATTTGTTGTTTACGCAGTCCATACACCTTGGTTTGATATACCAAGTTATTTTGGTTCAAAACATGTGACTATCGACATCAATAGTATCAAAAAGAAAATAGAAGAGAAAATCCATGCACTTAACACTCAAGACAGGGTACCCTATGTAGTAATAGTAAAAGAGGGTTTTGCACAGGATATATTAAATTATGAAGCAAAGTTACTAAAAGTAGATATGCTTATCATTGGTGCAAACACCAGTGGCAAGGTAAACTTTTTAGGCTCAACTGCCCAAAAAATAGCCCATAACAGCTATGTACCTATACTTATAGTTAAAAAACCAGTTAAAGGTGTCTATGAAAATATAGTTGCTCCCACAGATTTTCAAGAGCAATCAAAGTTGAGTATACACTTTGCAAAAGAACTTTTTAAATCAGCAAAGATAAAACCTGCACATGTTTGGGAGATAGTCTATATGGAAGGGCCCTACACAAGCTTAGGTGAAGACTTGACGCATTATAATGATATAGCCATAAAGTATGCCCAGCAAGACCTTAAAGCCTTGGCAAAAAACCTTTCCACACAAAAAGGGAAACTTATAGATGGAACACTCAACGGTAAAAAGTCATTGTTAAGCTATATCAATAAAAATACTTTTGACTTAACAGTCATAGGTTCCAGAGGATCTGCTAGTTTCACTGCGATGCTAGGAAGTATGGCTTCAACCATCATAAGAGAAGCCAAGACAGATGTTCTAGTATATATACCTTAGTATAATAAGTTTATATACAAATGGCTTGTTTAATCTTCTCTTGATTGAGTTTTTTAATAAGTTTGGATGAGAGTTCACTGTATCGTGCCTCATCAAGATGTAGTTGCTTTTGTAATGTATCTATATCTGCACCCTCAGACCATGCCTTAAGAAGCTTCAACTCTTTTTTTGTAAGTTTCATTTTAAGAGATGCCAATAGTTCATCTTCATCTTTTAAAGGATTTACCAACTTTTTGATATGTTTTTCTATTTCTGTGCTAAGTGTTAACAATTAATTTCCTTTCCATTAATTTGTAGTGACTAGTCGCGTGAGTTTTATGCTGCAGAAAACTGCGTTAGCATAGCAAAGATGGATTTTACCCATTTTGCGTACTCATTATGAATACATACCCGATACCAGCCATGAGTATAGTACCAAATACGTTGAGTGCCATGTTGGTAAAAGCATCTGTATAATGCCCAGCTTCAAGCAAAAAGAAGCTTTCTATGGCGAAGGTGGAGTAGGTGGTTAATGCACCTAAAATACCAGTAACCATGAAGGTTTTAACGTGAGGTGAGAGTGTGGTATTGAAGTGAAAATAAGCAAAAAGCATCCCTATAAGCAAAGACCCTATAAGATTTACTGCCAATGTTCCCAAAGGCAGGGCATGCACAAAACTTTTATTTACTATTGTATTGATAAGGAGTCTCAATGTAGCTCCTATAGCACCACCACTAGCGACTGCGATTATTGTGAGTGAACTCATCATCTATGACCTTTTGCATATCATCTTTTAGTGTATCATACCAGTTTTTATCTGCATTACCTACATCTATGGTTGGCAAGAAGTGGTAATGGACTATAGCTGAGTGTGCTGTTTTATTGTGTTCATTGAGGAGTTTTTTACTTCCAGTAATCACAATAGGTTGGACTTTAAGTCCCAGTTTTTCGGCTATACGCTTTGTACCACCCTTAAATGGTAAAAGTTTTTGCCCTTTTGCTCGTGTCCCCTCTGGAAAAACTGCCACTGGACGTTTGTAAATATCTCGTGACTCTTCTACATCGGAGATAAATTTACGTAGTGCTAATTTGCCACCTCTGTCTATAGAGATTTGTTCACCATACTTGAGAAGATAACCAAACCAAGGCGTGTCAAAAAGTTCTTTCTTTGCTGCCCATCGCATATGGTTGTTTTGTACGGCTTCTAGCCCTATGATGTCTACAATGCCTTGATGATTCATCACAAACATATCTGCACTTTTGTCCAGTTTGCCTTTTTTTAGGGCTATGCCACCCATCATCCATAGTGTTAATGAGTTTATATGGTGTACGATGGTACTTTTGTGTCTGCCAAAAAGCATCAAAGCAGGAATCATAAGTACCGCCGTGTTAAAAGAGATGACAAAAGCACCCCAATAAAATCTAATGGTTGCAAATATCTTCATTATTTACCCATCCTATGATTCCTTTTTTGTACTCTATTTTTTTAAAGTTACCTCGTTCACCCAAGAGCATAGTATCTAATTGGTGCTCAATTCTCGTACCTATGGTACTTGTATTTGTAGGTAAAATATAAAGTGGTGTACCTTGCTTTACACATATTTTTTTATGTGGAATATAAAAAGTGAGTACCGTAATGATAGAAATAACACCCAAGATAAGATAAAAAAAGTCTCTTTTCCAAATAAACATAATCATAAAAAATATAGAGAATGCTATAAGTGTATAACGCTTAAGGCGTTTAAAGGCATCAACTTTTGGATTAAGATCTGACTGTGTTGTCACTGAAGAATCGGCAAGTTCTACATCTACTTCAAGTGTAATAAAACGTTTTTTAATCGTATTAAAGTAAGAAAGTTTTAATTTTTTTTCTTCACGTGGCAGTACGACAAAAAACTCTGCTGTTACTTTAGCATTGTCTCTTTTGATATTTTCAACACCAGACTCACTCATGGTTTTCAAAACCATATCTTCGATATTTGCCTCATAGGCTTCTATAGAGAGTGTGACCATGTGATTTTTACCATCAAAATTAGAGACTTGATGGTTTTTTATCTTCATATCTGCTGCAAGTACTGCACAAAAATCTCTTTCAGGCTTGAGTACATCAAGAGAAATACGCCGTGCATCCAAAGATGTCTCTTTAAAACCAGAATCTATAAAGAGTCTAGGAAGACGCACATCTATTTTACCTGCTTTAAAATAAAATGTATAAAATGTGTCATTGCCATTCTTAACAAGAAGAGGTTTGCTAAAAAGAGGCTGTATACTGCTTGAAGTATCGAAGGTTAGCGTCGGTGAGGCATCTGGTCCTACTATCGTGACAGGAAACAGTTGGTTTTCATAGACTTTTTTAGGTACATAGGAGTACCTATATTCACTCTGGGCAGAGAGTTGCATTGTCAAAGTAAAGAGAAACGCTACAACAAACCAAACCAGACGATGCAAAGGCATTAGGCTTCAAACCCTTTAAGCATACGTATACCATCTTCAGATCCCAATATAGCTTCTAAGGCACGCTCGGGGTGGGGCATTAGTCCAAATACATTTTTACTTTCATTGCAAATACCAGCTATGGATGTGACAGATCCATTAACAACTACAGGTTCACCTTTATCATCTGAATATCGAAGAAGTATCTGTTTATTGGCTTCTAACTTTTTAAACCCTTCATCATCAATGTAATAGTTCCCATCAGCGTGAGCGATTGGGATGTTAAGTACTTCACCTTTAGTACATTTGTTTAAAAATGCATTGTCATTGTTGATGACACAGAGGTTTTGGTGCTTTGAGATGAAGTGCAGATTATTGTTACGTTTTAATGCACCAGGAAGCAGTCCCGCCTCTGTAAGGATTTGAAAACCATTACAGATGCCTAGTACTTTGCCTCCATTTTCTGCATAGCTTGTGACTGCTTTCATCACAGGAGAAAAACGTGCAATGGACCCTGAACGCAGATAGTCACCATAAGAAAATCCACCAGGGACAACAACCAAATCTATACCTGTTGGCAGTGTTTCATTTTCATGCCAAACCAGCACAGTTGTATGTCCTAACTTTTCAAAAGCATACTGGGTATCAAATTCACAGTTTGTCCCAGGAAATCTTAATACAGCTACTTTCATTTAATCTATCTCTATTGTATAATCTTCTATCACAGTATTTGCAAGCAGCATTTCACACATCTCTTTGACTTGGGCTTCGGCCTTGGTTTTATCCGTAGCGTCTAAATGCATAATGATTTGTTTACCAATACGTACATCTTCTACCTCATCAAAACCTAGTGAAGCAAGTGCATGATGTGCTGCCTTGCCTTGAGGGTCCAAAACACCATCTTTTAAAAATACATTTACTATTGCTGTCATACTTATCCTTGTCTATTTTGAATTCTGTGTAGTACTTGTCTGTAGGCTTGGGTTAATCCGCCAAGACCTTGTCTAAATCTGTCTTTGTCAAGTTTTTCATCTGTATGCTTGTCCCAAAGTCTAAAATTATCAGGACTAAGTTCATCAATAAGGATAATGTTTCCATCTTTGTCTCTACCAAACTCCAGTTTGAAATCTACTACTTTAATGTCAAGTTCATCATAAAATGCTACAAGTAGCGTATTGATACGTCTTGCCATAAAACGGATATAATCAAGTTCTTCTGCACTCTTAACCAGGTTTAATATCAAGCAGTGCTGGTCGTTGAGCTTCGGGTCACCCAATGCATCATTTTTGTAATCAAACTCTACAAGCGTGAAAGGAAGCACAGTTTTATCTGCTATACCAAGGTTTCTACTTAAAGAACCTGTTGCTATGTTTCTAACAATAACTTCCAAATAGATAACTTCTGCTGCCTTGTGTAGCATATTATTTTCATCTATAGTCTCCACATAATGTGTGGGAATACCTTTTTCATCCAGGTATTTAAAAAGTGCTGTAGAGATTTGATTGTTTAAAGCACCTTTTCCCTCTTCTGAAGATTTTTTTTCACCATTAAAGGCAGTCAATGAATCTTTAAATTCAGAGATAAGCAAATTTTCATCTGTAGTTTTCCATATTTTTTTTGCTTTGCCTTCATACAGAAGTGTCGTTTTTTCCACTATTTTTTCCCTTTATTTGTAATGATGAGTGCCTTAAGTATATCTACTGCTGACTTGAGCTGTGCATCTTTGTAGAGTTGCTCTTCTGTGATGATAGTATCATCTACTTCTGTTTCATTGTTGTCTGATGCATTGCTCTCTTTTGTCTCTGTAGTATTTTCATCAATTTTGGCAAGTTCACCTTCTAGGTGCTTTTTTAAGTCTCTTTCTTTAAGTAAGACAGGGTCTTCAACAAAATCTATCTTGCCTAAATGCACGATGATATCTGGTGTTACACCCACAGCTTGAATGGTACGTCCAGACGGTAAGTAGTAACGTGCTACCGTAAGCTTAAGTGCCTCTGATTCACCTATGGGCATTACTACCTGTACAGAACCTTTCCCAAAAGTCTTTTCCCCTACAACGATACTACGGTTAA
>JALWME010000137.1 GCA_027083995.1 Sulfurovum sp. | reverse complement strand
CTGGTTGAGAAAAGAGATTTTGCACAGCATTTACGCCTAGATGAGGCTATACTAAGCCAAAGAGCAGAAGCTATCGCAAAAGAGAGAAACTACCCTTATTCTCTAGCCAACAGAAATATAGCAAATCCATAAAAAATCTAAGATAACTTTAATTCCCCCCCCCGATATAATAGTTTTGTCAAGAAATCAATCAAAGGAAAAAAAATGACACAAAAATTAAAATTATACACGGTGGCTACACTTGCAGGATTAACCATGATAGGTTGTGGTGGGGGAGGCTCTTCATCAAATGTAGATGAATTATCAAATGTAGATGAAAATGTATCAACAGAAACTACAAAGGTCTATAATGTAACTGTGATTTCAGATAAATCATTACCAACTTCAGTTTGTAAAGGTGCCACAGGAACATTAATCATTAACAATGATGTAGTATCTGGTACAGTTAACAGTGATTGGGGTAAAGCGTATGACATTACAGGAACATATATCCCAGAAAACAATCATATAGAAGGTGGGTTTGCAGATGCAGGAACACAAGTGGCAACATATGAAGGTACAGCAGACCAAAGTAATGCAAGTGGAACATGGAGAGATTCAAGTTGTTATGGTACATGGACTGGAACCCTTAAATAATTGAACATATTCCATACCATACAGTGTGGAATAGATAATATAAAATAAAGGGGATAGAAAATGAAAAATGTATATAACATTGTCCTGATTATGATCTTGGGTTACAGTGCAGTACAAGCAAATGCTCTACAAGAGGGTAAAGCAAGTGCAAAACTTTTAAAACAAGTGGTTGTGATAAAAAAATCAGTGCTTCGCTCAAATGTGAATTTAAAAAAGCACTTGGCACTTCTATAAAACAATGCCCAAAAATATCAAAAAGATGTAATGACATCTTTGAAGGTAAAGTAAAAAAATAAACTTCTAAAAATGATGACTATTACATTTGTAATGTTCATCATTTTTAGCCACCTTAGCAAACACTGTTAATGGTGTTTGCATCTCTTCAGCTATGGCCATTATATCACTGTAGTGTTCAGGTGCAAAGCTGACAAGCATTTCGTACTCCTCTCCACTAAGTCCAGTATCATCGTCAATGTCTTCTAATAGTTCAAATCCATATTTATTAATATCTAATAGTTTGTTTGTATCGCAAAAGAGTCCATCTGAGATGTCCATACCTGCAGTGAGATAGACTCTTGATTTGGCTATAAAATCGGCTCTTAGTGTAGGCTCATAAAAGCGTGAATCTTCAGGAATGCTTTCCCCTCTAAAGAGTGCATCTAAATCACGTTTACTCTCTCCTAATATACCTGTGTATGCAAGTAAATCACCCTCATTCAACCCTGTACGTAAGAGTGGCGCTTCACTCTTTGAAATAATGGTAATACTTAAATGAAGTTTGTCTCCACCAATGGTGTCACCACCGATGATTTCACACCCAAACTGGGCTGCTGTGTGTTGCATACTCTGTGTAAGTGCATCTATATCTGCATGGCTAAGGTCTGAAGGCAAAGAGACTGTGATTAGTGCGTACTGTGGTTTCGCATTCATCGCTATGGCATCAGAGAGGTTTACAAGCATCGCTTTACGCCCTATTTGTGCCATGGACATCCATTCACGTTTAAAATGTACATCTTCAAAAAAGGCATCCATGCTGTAGAGTGTGTTGCCCACTACAGCGGCATCATCACCAATGTACTTAGAATTTAAGGTATTTATGAGGTATTGTTCTTTATCCATGGTAAAATTGTAACATAGTTCATCTGTTTTTACTTTTGGAGCTTTCAACATACAAAATATTAGCTAAGCCAGCTATAATTTATTCAATTCCATATGGAGATTTTTATGTCATATACACTACAAATAAGAGCATTTTTTTTCAATCGAAAAACAGATTATCTTCCCTACTACAAAAACTTTACCTTGACACTCCCTGATGATGCTTTGGCAAAAGACATTCTTCTGGGTATTCAATCTCAAAATGATATGTTTTCTTTTCCCCAACTCAACCTTGTTTTTAAGATTAATGATTTAATAGTAGAAGAAGATACCCCTCTTGTCAATATTGTAAAAAAGTTGGGTTTAGAGTTGCAGATAGACCCAGCAAATAGCTACCGTGCAAACAATGGACTTATCATCAACAATGATGACTTTATGAAAAGCTTCGAACTTCTGGCACCCTATGCAAGTGATGATGATAGAGCCTACTATAAAACACTCTATGCCCTGCACTATGCCTCTGAGACTGAAAACTATAATCATAGTTATATCGGTGATGCTGTTTTGATACTTGCATACAAGATGATATCTGAAGGCAATGCACATAAAGATGCTATTTTGAAGGCTATTGGTTCTGTAGAATCAGGACTACTTGACTGTGAATATGAAAATAACCTGTTCAACCCTCAAGACCACACAGAAACTATCACTGCACTCAAACAGATGCTAAAAAATGATGACGAAGATTATCCATCTCTTATAGATATGATAAAAGAACATTTTTTCGCTAAAGAAGAAATATCTACACCTAAAGAAGAAGTACTTAGAAAAAATATCCATATAGATAATCTGGAAGAAAAACGTATAGCCCATTATGTAGGAAATTCAGACAACCCCACAGCAAGTAAGCTTATTGAAACGTCTGGCATTCCTACAGTTACATTTTCTAGAACCTATAAACTCTCAGGACTCACTCTGCTTGAAGACAATAAAACATTGGCTTTACAAAAAGCTGGCAGAACACTGCTAGATGCTTATGATTCAGGTGCCCAAGTACTGGTAGTCAACGACAATGATACCTATGATATGATGAAAGACAACTTCTCTGCCATAGAAAATGTTATCGGTAGAAAGATGATAGATCTTGAATTGATTACAGCTGAAGACTTTATCCTGCAGCTAGAAAAAAGTGTCGCCTAGGCTCTTAGTCTTAAACGTCATCTTATGATGACGAAAACATCGTAACACTCTACAAAACTTAAAACAAACCCCTTAAAATTCCTCCTAAGATTAAAGTAAAAACGCTAAAATGAAAACATTATGTTTATAAAAGGATAGAGATACAATGGGCAAAAACTCAGATATAAAAATCTACGAATATGACGCTGTAATCGTTGGGTCTGGACTGGCAGGTTTGGCAGCAGCCAAGGAGCTGACCCAAGCTGGCAAGAAAACAGCCGTTATTACAAAACTTCACCCACTGCGTTCACACTCAGGTGCTGCACAAGGTGGCATAAACGCTGCACTTGGTAAAGAGGACTCAACAGAGCTTCATGAGTTTGATACCATCAAGGGTTCTGACTATCTTGCAGATCAGGACTGTGTAGAGCTTATGTGTACCAAAGCCCCTGAGACTATTAGATGGGCTGAGCGTATGGGAGCTGTATTTTCACGTAACGAAGAGGGAAACATTGCTATACGTCCATTTGGTGGGCAGTCACAGCCTCGTGCCTGTTATGCCAAAGACAGAACAGGACTGGCACTCT
>JALWME010000136.1 GCA_027083995.1 Sulfurovum sp. | reverse complement strand
CAGCTTCCTCATGTAGTAAACTTTGAGCTTCCAAATGTGCCAGAAGACTATGTACACCGCATAGGTAGAACAGGTAGGGCAGGTATGGCAGGTGAGGCAGTCTCTCTTGTGTGTATAGACGAGCATGACTTACTTAGAGCCATAGAGAAGTTTACAAAGTCAAGCATCAAAAAAGTAGACCTTGAAGCCTTTAGACCAGACCCCAGTATAAAAGCAGAACCCATACAAAATGGTAGAGGTGGCGGACAAAAACGTGGGAGTAACCGTAATAATGCTCCTAAAAATGCCAACGCTAACAATCGTAACAAGAGAAAGAAAAAACCTTCGACAAACTTAGAGAACGAAGAGAACAAAACGCAAAACAGCAGAAAAAAGAGACCTAAAAATCCTCATGCTGAAAAAATAGCTGAGAACCTACAAGCCAAACTAAACAAACTTGATAGAAAAGAAAATAGAAAGAGATAGAATGAAAAAAATATTTAAACTCACAGACCCCAAGAAACATGAAGACCGTGTACTTGAAGCAATCAAACATGATATACGTAAATATGTAAAGCGTGAAAAGAAAAAAGATTTACCAGACAAAAAACTTATGTATTGGGATTTTGACTGTAAAGTAGGTGCCACCGCAGATGATGCAAAGGTTGTCTCTTATGAAGAGCTTATCAAAGCTTTAGATGCAGTAAAAGCTACAGGTGTTACAGAAGTATATGTAGAAGTACTTGCAAAAGCAGTAGAAAAACCATTGAAAACAGAAGAGCCTGCAGAAGAAGCTAACGAATACACAATAGATTAACTTTCGTACTATATAATGGTAAAAAACAAAGGAATGATATGAAAAAAACATTACTATTTTTAGCTATAGTAGCACTTATGACTACAGGATGTTCTAGAACTTGGTCTGGTATCAAGCAGGATACAAGTGAAGTCATCTTAGATACAAAAGAGGTCATACACGAAGCTACTGCTTAAGGTTATCTTATGATCCTTCACTACTAGAGTAGATACCCTCTTTGTTAAATTTTCTTTAGTAGCAGTGATAAATAAGTGTCAACTGTGATATATAGAGTAAGGTAGAGGAAGAAGAGGTTTAGATGACTCTTTTGATTAACATTAATCTCTTTATCTACTTTTTAACTTCCCCGCCAAATAACCGCTAGAAAAACTCCATTGTAGATTGTATCCACCACAAGGACCGTCTATATTCATCACTTCACCACAAAAGTACAAACCCTGTAATTTTTTGCTCTGCATAGTATAAGGGTCTATTTCTTTGAGTGAGATTCCACCTCTGGTAATCATCGCCATCTTAAAACCATCGTGTCCGCTTATGGTGAGTGGTGTCCAGACAAGCAGACGAATAAGTTTGTCTCTGTTGACACCTTTTTGTTTGTTTAGGCTTAAAGTAGGGTCCACCTCTGCCAGCTTACATAACGCTAAACTCACAGACTCAGGCAGCAAGGTTAACAACAAGTCAAAAGTACTTTGATGAGGATTGTGCTCAAGTTCATTTTTGAAGTGTTGGCGTATCTGCTCTTCGTTCATACCCTTAGTAAGGTTGGCAAGTATAGGTACTTCGTCAAATTTGGAGAGCAGGGGTGTAATCTCACGAGAAAAATCTAACACCACCGGACCTCGTATACCACCCTTTGTAAAGATGAGATCACCTTTGGCTGTGAGTTTTTTATATTTTTTCATATTAACGTACATATGAACTTTAGCTATGGTATCTGCTCTACATTCACCCACCCAAGTCTCTTTAACTTTAAGTGGCATCATTGCGGGATAAAGGTCTGTTATTTTGTGTCCTACAGCCTCTGCCATTGGATAGCCATCTCCTTGGGCTCCAAGTATTGGGTAACCCATACCACCTGATGCGATGGCTACTGCATCTGCATAAAAAGTCTCTGTTTTTGTATGTACACCTGTTACTCTGCTGCCATCATGTTCCAAGGTTACCACTTTTTGAGAACATAGCACCACCACACCTAAGTTTTGAAGTTCCTGTACTAAAGCATTTATAATCGTAGTAGAGGAGTGGGTCAGAGGAAAGACACGGTAGCCATCAGGTGCATGACTCCGAACACCAAGTTGAGAAAAAAACGCCATGAGTGCTTTGTGGTCTAAGGCTTCAAGAGCAGGGGTCATAAAACGCCCATCACGCCCAAAACGAGCCATGAAATCTTCATTAGACAGTGTATTGGTAAGATTGCAGCGTCCACCACCTGTGGCTTTGAGCTTTGCTCCAGGTTTGGGAAGTTTTTCCAGTAAGAGAACAGACTTCCCCTCTCTGGCTGCTGTGATGGCAGCCATCATACCTGCAGCCCCTGAGCCTATGACGATAAGATTATATATATTCATCACGGCTTCCTCTAATACTATCTTTATGCTACACACCGTTTACACACTATGAGGGTATTATACATTAACCTTCCTAATTAAGATGTTTTACATTCTTTTTCCCCTCCCTAACTTTAGGAAGGTTATCTTATAAATTTTTTATATGTTAAAATACACCATGATATTTACCACCCAAACTATACAAGAGATACTTCCTTTACTGCAAACAACACTCAAAAACAAACAGAGTATAGACTTTCAAGTACTTAATCCAGATATAGCAAAGAGCTATGCTGGTACAAAAATAATACTGAAAGGAGATACCTATGTGTATCGTGGCTATAAATCTTGGATAGATTTGGCAGAGCTATTAAGGTGTAGAATGCTCACTCCCAAAGAGACTGCATACCCTTTGGTAAAACTAACATTCCAAAAACTAGCTTCTGACTCCTTTCATACAGATACCCAAAGAACCCAAGAAGAAAAATATGGCATATCTTCTGCTTTTAGCCAAATCCATAAAATGGAAGAGCCCGCATTTTTCTACTACTACAACCAAGCCTTGAGTAATGTAAAAATAGAAAACAAAAGACGCATACTTAATCTGGGAATTAACACAGCTGATGAATTTACTGTTATCAAAAAGAGATTGGACTCCACTGATTATGCAGATAAAATATTTATAGGCATAGACCACTCAAAGTCTGTTATAGACTATGCCAAGAGCCTATACCCTGAAGACAACGTAAACTTTTATGCAGAAGATATAAACCATATAGACAAGCTAAAACTAGGGAGATTTGATCTTCTCATAAGCATAGGTACACTGCAAAGCCCCAGCATCAACTTCAAGCCCTTTTTGATGTCTTTGGTTCAAAACTATCTGCAGAAGGATGCTGCCATTATCTTAGGTTTTCCAAATAGTAGATGGATAGGAGGAGAGATGATATATGGTGCAAAAGCCCCCAACTATGCCATGTCTGAGATGAGCCTGCTTTTTAACGACATTATCTTTGCCAAAAAGTACCTACAGCAAAAGAAGTTCAGGGTGACCATTACAGGAAAACACTATCTGTTTTTAACAGCAACAAAGATAGATATAGATACATGAAAAAACTCTTTTTTATTACTTAACTGCCGTCATCAAAAATACAGTAAATTCAGCCTGTGATTTGCGTATTGTACTGGCTAAAGAGAAGCTAACATTCTTAAAACCTACTTTTTG
>JALWME010000135.1 GCA_027083995.1 Sulfurovum sp. | reverse complement strand
TGGCTAGTAGAAACTTCATGAGTTTTGCTTCATTCATCTTTTTGGGTGCGAGGTAGGTATCTGCAGCAATGGCTGCTTCTGGGTATTTGGCTTGGCTTTTATAGGCAGTGATGAGTTTGGTTTGATTAATATCTAGTTTTTTGGCTACAAGCCCTAAAAATATCTCTGTAGTCTCACCTGGGATAAGAGTGAGTTTATGCAGGGGTATTTTAGCCTTAGTTAAGGTATATAAAAAATCTATACGGTTTTGGATTGGTTCTTTAAAGCCAATCTCACCTTTGCTTATTTTGAGATGTCCTTTTTTACTCATCTGAGATAAAATGAATGCATCTATAATACCTACATCATAACCTCCTTTATTCAGCTGTGATATAATACTTTTACTTGTAGTACCTTCAGCAATTGAGAGTTTTTTTTCTGTATGTACGGGGAGTGTTATATAAAAGGTAAGAGAGATGATAAAAGCCAGTGCAATGTTTTCTGCCCATACTGCCCATGTACTCCATGTGCTGATAAGAGATACACTCATTTTTTTAGTTGTATTGTTTGTTGCACTGTTTGTTTGGCTTAAGATAGGTATCTCCACTGAATCTTTGGTATTTGGTAAATATAAAGTTGATGGATTATACATCAAACTGGATAAAAAACTCACCCTCAAAGCAGATAATGTCAGCATTCCTAAAAACAAGGCAAAACCAAGCTTTCACAATATAGATAAAACTTTCGACAAAATTAAATACCTTTTTACTTTTTTTGACTACATAGACCTTAAAAATGTTACTTTTGATAACAACCATATCAATATACTATTTACAGATGAAATTCTTTATATTACCTCGGATGATTATGAGATTGCAGGAAATATCCATAGAAGAGAACAGAAGTTTGTAGCAGAGGTCTCTATGTTTCATATAAAAAAAGAGAATATCCATATAAAAGGTACTTTAACCTATGATTTAGATACAGATATTTTAGCAACAGAAGGTAACTTTTCTGCCTACCATATCAGAGGAGAGTTTTTTGCAGTAAAAGAACAAAACAAGATTGATTTTAAAATACAGAGTGACAACTTTACAGACTTAAAAACACTTATACGTACCTTTGGACTTCAAGCATCTCTTGAGTCATGGATAGTAGATAGAGTAAAGGCAAAAGAGTATAAGCTCCACTCACTTACAGGAGACGGACAGATAACAGATAATGGCTTTAAAGTAAACTTTGATACTTTAAAAGGTGAGATGCTTTTTAAAGATGTAAAAATCTTTTACCAAAAAGAGCTAGATCCTATACTTGCCAAGAGCTTCATACTACGCTATGCAGACAAATCCTTGCATTTTGATTTAAAAAATCCTGCCTATAAAGGCAGAAGTATGCAGGGAAGTACCATAGATATAGTAGGGCTTGGTAAACCTAAAACCATGCTTAAACTTGACCTACACATGAAAACCCCTATTGACAAAGAGCTTCAAAAGATACTGAAGTCTTATGATGTGCATATCCCTGTAAAACATACAGGAGAGCCAGTGATAGTAGATTTGAAAATGGATATACCATTGAAAAAATCCAGTAAAAAACAGAAGTCAACAGTAATGGTGAATGTCAATTTGAAAAAAGGTAAACTTTGGTACAAAAATATCAAACTGCCTCTACTTAAAGCAAATGTGAAATTTGATAACCGTAAAAAAGAGAGTCTAAGCGTTGATGCAGTGCTGAAAAATGGCATAGTAAACATAGTACAAACCAAACTACCTGTAAAGAGTGGAACACTTCACTACGAAAAAGGTACGGTGACACTTAATAATGTACAACTAAAAGAGAGTTGGTATGATGGGAAAGTCAAAGGACGCATTAACCTTAAGAAGAAAAAAGCAGATTTGAAACTTCATGCAAAGCAGATAAGCATAGGAGACAAGGAGAAGTTTTTGGTGTTGAAAAACAAACAGCTTCCACTTACCTTGGACTATAGTAAAAATCTACGTATATATATACCAACATTAGATCTTAAAATTACACATAGAAAAAAAGATATGCACATAGAAGTTGGAAATATTAAAAAAATCAAGCCATATTTGAGGAATATCGGTATCCAGATAGATGGAGGAAAGCTAGACATCATTAAAAACGGTACCAATTATACCTTTAGAGGAGTGCTGCGTAGAAATGCGTGTTTTTTGTATGAGAAAAACGGAGCATGCCGTACCAAAATACCTTGTAGTGGTAAAGTCTCAAAAGCTGGTATAGACTTTTATGCTTTTGGAAAACGTCTGCACTATAGTTCTAAAAAATCACGTATAAGACTCAAAGACCTCAATATTGACCTTAAGAAGTTTTTAGATGTGCGTAAAAAAAACAACAGAAACAAAAGAGACAATAAAAAAGGGAAAAAAAGCAAGATTAAGAAACTAGTCATTCTTGGAAAAAACTCTAAAGTAAGGTACGGAAAACACGCTTTAGTCACAGACAGCTACGATATAGAGATACAACCCAATGGTAACATAAAAGCCTTTGGTTCATTGTCTGGCGATATCGTACAGTTTTCAAAAAAAGGAAAGATATTTTCAATCAAAGCACTGCGTGTCAAAGATAAAATGCTGCACCCACTTATAGGATTTAAGGGTTTAAAAAAAGGTCGTTATAGCTTGAAAAAATCAGGAAATCCAGACAAGGTTATGAAAGGACAAATTATTATTGAGGGGGGGATTATGAGTGACTTTAAGGCATATAACAATACTTTGGCTTTCATCAATGCAGTACCAGCACTAGCTACTTTAAGTAATCCAGGTTTTTCTGAAAAAGGCTTTCGCATTAAAGAAGGTGTAGCTGAGTACCGTATGATAAAAGAGAAGATAGTTTTGGATTCAGTGTATATCAAGGGAACATCAGCCAGTATAGTAGGCAAAGGTGTCATAGATATGAAAACGAGAACAATCAAGATGGATCTTGCTATTCAAACAGCAAGGGAGTTAGGTAAGTTTGTAGGTAATCTTCCTTTGTTGGGGTATATTCTTATGGGAAAAGACAAAAGTATGACAGTAGGACTGAAAATTACAGGAAGTCTTGAGAAGCCTATAGTTAAAACTTCAGCAGCCAAAGAGATACTCTCTTTACCTCTGCAACTACTTAAAAGAACATTGGAGTCACCATTACACATTATTAATAAATAGTGTATAATAAGAATGAATATAAGGTATAGAAATGATAAGAATAATTTTAATAATATTGACATTTTCCACTTTTGTATATACAGGGTTTATGGATAGCATTGGGGATGTTGTAAAGTCTACACTCGGTGATGATGATAAGGATATGAAGATACCTCAGGTAGAAACCGTAGGAACTATTAGTGTAGCCAACGGAGAGAATAAGAAAAAAAAAGATGATTCTTTACTGGGTAGTTTAGAAGAGATGGTTGATGATGTCAAAGAGAGTGTAGAAGATGTGACAGAGAGTGTGATGGGGTCTGATGGGGAGAAATATTCAAAAGACAACTCTATGCTCGATGAGATGCTAAGTGGAGTTAAAAAAACCATAGGTATCAAAGATGAAAAAAAGAAAAGTTCACTTCTCGATGATACAGTAACAGCT
>JALWME010000134.1 GCA_027083995.1 Sulfurovum sp. | reverse complement strand
AGTAACACTTATGGATGCCAATGGAACAGTGATTGAGACACAAACAACGCGTAATGGACCAGATGGTAAACCAGGATACTATCTGTTTGACAACCTTGTACCAAACAAAGAGTATAAAGTGCACTTTGACTACTCAAATGTACCAGCACTCAAAGGTTATGTCTATAGTCCGCAAGTAGGTGGAAATGATGCCAATAATGTAGGTAGTCAAGGGTTTACAGTTTCTGTAACACCAGGTGCTGGTGAGCAGATACTTACACTTGATGCAGGTATAAACTGTGGATGCAGTAATGGAACTATTAAGGCAAATGGAGGAGATGCATTAGGTATGATAAGTGTCATATTTATGATGTTGATGACATTGCTAACAGCACTTTTCTTCGTAAGAAAAGAAGAAATACAAAATGTATAAGGAGCTTAGAATGAAACAGATATTAACAGTATATATGGTAGTAGCCACCCTAGTCAGCTATACACATGCAGGAGGTAAAGTGGTTGCTCCTATTGAAGCACCTGTGACTCCCATACCCCCTGTAGTCAATCCAATACCTCTTTATGTGGGTATTGGTGCTTTGGCATCGCTTATCAACAGAGATGGCTGTATTTGTTCTCCAGATGCCATGAAAGACAGACGTTTTGGTGGTGTAGCTAGAATAGGATATGATTTTAATAATTATTTTGGATTAGAAGCTAGAGGACTTAAAACTTTTGGAAATGATATGTTTTCTGATATTACACATTATGGTCTCTATCTTAAGCCACAATATCACTTTATAGATCAGATGAATATCTATGGATTGATAGGATATGGTAAGACAACAGTGGACTATACTAATGGTATTCAAAGTAGCACTACCAAGGCTAATGGACTTGCATATGGTGTAGGATTTGAATATGATTTTGGTTCAGACGATACAGATGGAGAGTATGACAGAGGTTTTGATGGTCAAGGTGACCAAGAACAAGGATGGGGTTTTTGGGTAGATGCACAACGATTACTTAATAAAGAGGGTACTTTTAATACAAATAGTGATGTAGTGACAGCTGGTATTACTTACGACTTTTAAATTAACCAAAGAGATATAAAGCGATCTCTTTGGCTTCATCTCTCTAACCCATTTTAAGCTATAATATTGTCAATAACAGCAAGGATAATTTTATGCAAATAAAACAATGTAATACACTGGATGAAACAAGATTAGAGATAGATAAAGTTGATGAAGAGATAGTGAAACTTATTGCTATGCGTAATGATTATATCAAACAAATAGCCCATTTTAAAACAAGTATAGATGAAGTAAAGGCTGAAGATAGAATTTCTGATGTTATCTCAAAGGTAAGAGCACAAGCTATCTCTCTTGACCTTTCACCAAATCTCATCAATGACCTATACGTAAGAATGATAGATGGCATGGTAGAGAGTGAGATAGCGGAATTTAGAAATGCAAAAGGACTTTAGACTCACTCTCTAAACGTGGTCAGCCACGAGAGCCGACTGCTGAAGTCAGTATTGTGGGCTTCTGCCCATAATACGTAATAAATAGTAAGTGAGATAGCGGAATTTAGAAATGCAAAAGGACTTTAGACTCACTCTCTAAACGTGGTCAGCCACGAGAGCCGACTGCTGAAGTCAGTATTGTGGGCTTCTGCCCATAATACGTAATAAATAGTAAGTGAGATAGCGGAATTTAGAAATGCAAAAGGACTTTAGACTCACTCTCTCTTTAATCTCCTCCAGGTATCACGGCACCTACTGCAGATCCTGTCACATCTATAGTTGCACTTGCAACACTTCCTGCTAAAGATATAGGAGCTGTAACAATTTGTGTACATCCTGATGATAGTATCAAGGTTATAATCACGTATAGAGATTTTTTTGGAAGATTAGGCATATTGCCTCCTTATATAAATTGACATGATTATACACTGTTGTATCTGTGTACTCCTTTACACATAGAGTATGTTAAAATGATACATAGAAAAAACAAAGGTTATAGATGAAAATACTATTGCTTGAAGATGATGTAATACTCCAAGAGATTATTGAAGAGTTTTTATGTGAACAAGGTTATGTGGTAGATAGCTTTTTTGATGGAGAGAAAGCTTTAGATGCCATAGCTGTGAGTCGTTATGATATATTGTTACTTGATGTCAATGTACCCAATATTGATGGATTTGAGATACTTGGCTATTTACGAGAGATAGGCAATACGACACCTGCTATTTATATTACATCTCTCTCAGAGATTGATGATCTTAAAAAAGGGTTTAATTTAGGAGCAGATGATTATCTCAAGAAACCTTTTGAACTTGAAGAACTTAATGCTCGTATTGCACATATTGTAAGACTCTATCGTTTACAAGAAGAGATAGAGTTTGATGGGTTGAAATTTATACCTAAAGCCCATCAGCTTATGGTGGGAAACAAAACCATAGAAATGAGACAAAAAGAAGCACAGGTATTGGAGTATTTTGTACGCAATATGGGTAAAATAATCTCATGTGACGAGATTATAGAAAATGTATGGGCTGATAATCATGTACCGACACATGCTACCATACGCACATATATTAAAAATCTAAGAAAAATGTTTGACAAAGAGTATTTTGACAATATTAAAGGAGAAGGTTATCGTTTTAACATCCTATGAACGAAAGTCTCTTTTTAGATTTTTATTACTCTATTTGGTATCAGTATTTCTTTTATTAAGTATTATTGGTTATTTGTTTTTCGAAAACTCAAGAGCTTCTATGAAGTCTGCTATGAAATTTGAGATGATGTATCAAGCACGTATGCTTTCAGGTGAAATAGCTATGAAAGCGATGAAAAATAAAGGAGAGCCCTTTGATGCCATACGTAAAAAAAACTATTTAAAAACATTAAAACATTGTCGTTTTGATGCAGGGTATTATGATAAAAACAAAAAACCATACTATACAGAAATAGAAGATGTGGCACAGTTTGATTTAGAGTTTTTTGTCAAAGATATGAAGTGTTATGCAGTCATAGAAGATAAAAGTGAACATTTAGGAGTACGTTATGTGGTGCTAAAAGAGAATGACCTTGCAGGTATATTACAGAAATTAAGAATCAAAATTATAGGGTATCTGGTTTTGTCTTTTATTCTTATGGGTGTCGTAGGTTATTTCCTGGGAAAATTATTTTTACGTCCTGTACGTCAACAGATTGAGTCACTTGATAAGTTTATATCAGATACTACACATGAGCTTAATACTCCAATCTCGGCAATACTCATGACTATACAGTCATTAGGAGGAGTAGAAGATAAAAAGATTAAACGTTTAGAGGCTTCAGCTAAGCGTCTAAGCACCATGTATAGTACTTTGACCTATAGGCTTGAGGGGAATATAGAGAAGTCAGAACTTTTGTGTTTTGCAAATATCGTTAAACAGAGAGTGGAGTATGTGAAAGAGCTTATAGATTCCAAACGGCTACATGTGTTACTGGAGTTAGAGCCTACAAAAG
This sequence comes from Sulfurovum sp., assembly GCA_027083995.1. The sequence goes on along the minus strand of JALWME010000134.1, from coordinate 100 downwards.
TTTTTATGCCTAAAATTTCTGCACACAGGCTTATAGACAATCTTCTTTCAAATGCAATTAAGTATTCTGATGTAGGAGACAGTATTACACTTATGCTTAA
>JALWME010000133.1 GCA_027083995.1 Sulfurovum sp. | reverse complement strand
TAGATGTGGATGTAGAAAAAGCAAGAGAGGTACTAGATGCATTTGAAAATGTGACTGTCATAGATGATATGTCTAAAAATGAGTATCCTATGCCTATCATCTCTACAGATACAGATGAAACCTATGTAGGACGTATTCGAAAAGATATTTATGCAGATAATATCTTGCACATTTGGGGCGTGGCTGATCAGGTGAGAGTAGGTGCTGCTACCAATGCAGTGCGTATTGCACAAAAATGGATAAAACTGGAGGAAAATGTATGACTAAAGAAGAACAAGAGTTGTATGAAAGACAAAAACTCGACAAAGAAAATAATAGCTTGATAGAGACACTTTTTGAAGGACTTATCTGGAGAAGTAGATTTATTGTTATCTTAGCTGTTATATTTGGTTTGGTGGGAGCAGTGATACTTTTTGTTGTAGCATCTATGGATATTTGGGATGTAGGAACATATACTTTTCATACCATCATTAACCATGCCCACCCAGAGAACTTTCATGAGGATATTGTTGCAGGGATTATTGGAGCAGTCGATCTCTATCTTATCGCCGTGGTGATGTTTATCTTCTCTTTTGGTATTTATGAACTGTTTATCTCAGATATAGATGAAGCTTCTGGAAAGAATGGGAGTAAGTTATTGGCTATACACTCTTTAGACCAGCTCAAAGACAAGATAGCCAAAGTGATTGTGATGGTGCTTGTTGTAAACTTTTTTCAAAAAGTCTTACATACACAGTTTACAACACCTTTGGAGATGTTGTATTTTGCATTGTCGATTACTGCATTGGCAGTGGGACTTAGTTTTTTAAGTAAAGTAGGTAAATAATGTCTAAAATATTTGTAAATGCATGTCTAGGCAAAGAGACCCCATATACACCTGTATGGATGATGAGACAAGCAGGACGTTACCTGCCAGAATATATGAAGGTAAGAGCAGAAGCTGGAGATTTTTTGTCTTTATGTCATGACCCTAAAAAAGCAGCTGAAGTGACTATTCAGCCATTAGACATCGTGGGTGTGGATGCGGCTATTTTGTTTTCGGATATTTTAGTTATCCCTGATGAGATGGGAATGGATTTATCTTTTGTAAAAGGGGAAGGACCAAAGTTTTCTGACCCACTGAAAACACAAGAGGATTTAGATAGACTCATCGGTGGAGAGGAAGCAGCAAATAAACTGACTTATGTGTACGAAACTATCGAACTTTTGCGTAAGCAACTAGATGAGCGTGGGGACGAAAAAGCCCTTATAGGCTTTACAGGAGCCCCTTGGACACTGGCTACGTATATGATAGAAGGTCAAGGGACCAAAACCTATAACATTTGTAAAAAGATGATGTACGCTAATCCAGAGCTACTGCATAACATTCTTGCTAAAGTCACTGAAGTCGTAAAGCTCTATATGGAAAAACAGATAGAAGCGGGCATTGATGTTGTGCAAATCTTTGACTCCTGGGCAGCAGCGATAGAGCCTGGTAAATATGATGAGTTTTCATGGAAATACATGGTTGAAATAGCTGATTATTTAAAATCAAAGTATCCTGATACGCCTATTATCATGTTCCCTAAAGGAGTAAGTGCATTTATAGAGCGTGGGCTTGTGTATGGAAACTTTGATGTCTTTGGTGTGGATTGGGGTACGCCTATGGCAATGGCTAAGGAGAAATTGGGAGAGAAGTATGTCCTTCAGGGAAACATGGAACCATGTAGACTTTACTCGAAAGTTGCTACAACTGAATGTGTAGAGGCTATACAAGAAATCATGGGCGGGAAACGCCACATATTCAACCTAGGACACGGCATACTCCCTGATGTGCCTGTAGAAAATGCAAAACACTTTGTGAGTGAATGTCAGAGAGTAAGTGGTAAAAAATAAACTCTTTATTAAAAAGTATGTCAAATTGACATACTTTTTAATCTTTCTATGCTTATTTGTTATAATCAAATAAAAAAGGACTTTATATCTATGTATTTAATTTATACGGATGAAACAGGTACAAACTTTGGTAAAAATACAAGTCCATTTTTATTATATGGAGGATTAGTAGTACATGAATCAAAAGTTAATAACCTTGAACTCCAATTACAAATGATGATAGCAAAGTTTTTAAAACTCAATGATATCAAAAAAATTGAATTACATACAAGTGAAATATTTCAAATTATTTTTACAGAAAGCTTTAGGTGTAACAAACGTAAACCTAAAGATCAAAAAAATTGTGAAGAGTTACAAATAATATTAAAAGATGTAACAGTAGATGATTTTATAGATTTTACAGATGAACTTGTACAGTTTCTAAATAAAATGGATATACCACTTTTAGTGGCTGTAATTAATAAAAAAGATAACATACATGAAAAACATCCTCTTTCAAAAGAAGTAAGTGCATTAGCTTATTCATTTAAAATTTTTATAAATATGTTAGATAGATTTCTTGCATCTAAGAATGAAAAAGGATTATTAATAGCAGATGATTTTTCAAATCAAATTCCTAAAGACATTAAAACATTACCTTTGGAAGATAGAATATCAGATAATAACATTGGTAAACAAAAAGAGTTGGTTTTTTTAAGAGTCTTATATGAGTCTTTGGATTGGAAGACAAATAGCTATGACTTTACAAATATTGCTCCATTAAAATATGAATTTGAATCTAAAAATATGTTTTTGATTGATAATATTAATTATACAAACTCTAAAGATTCAATTTTAAATCAAATAGCTGATTTTATGTTATTTATTTTTAGAAGAGTGCTTGAAAATGAAATAGAACCAAAGAATAAAAATATTCAAAAAATGATTGATAAAATTAAAAATTCAATTAAAATGTCTGAATATTATAAAACACTACAAGTTAGAAAATTAGGTGAAGATTTGGACTATATAGAATTTGATGGAACTTTTTCATCAGGATTGTTTGGATTAGATACAATAACAGAAGAAGAAATGATAGAAATGTGGGATAAATCATAGAAAGAGAGTTTAGGCATAAACTACCACCGCATAAACTACGGTAACTCTCTTCTAAGTTCATTGTAACAATAATAAACTTAAAAAATAATAAATAAGGAATCCCATGAACAACATCATCTTTGGACCCATACACTCTAGAAGGTTTGGTAAATCTTTAGGGGTTGATCTTAGCCCTGGTAAGAAGCAGTGTAACTTTGACTGTCTTTACTGTGAACTCTCCCCTGCTAAAACTATGGATGCTTATGTAGATGTAGTGTCAGTACAAGAGATAACAACAGCCATTAGAAAAGCATTAGATGAACATCAAGATATTGACTTCATTACCCTTACGGCAAATGGTGAACCTACACTTTATCCTCATTTATCAGAGCTTATAGATGAGATAAACAGTTTTAAGGGAAAAACAAAAACCCTTATACTTAGCAATGCTGCCAATATAGATGATGTCAAGATACAAGATGCTTTAGTTAAATTAGACGAAGTCAAACTCTCCTTAGACTGTGCGACACAAAAATGTTTAGAAAAACTTGACCGTTCACACTCTGGAATAGAGATAGAAAATATTAAAACAGGGATATTGGCATTTAAATCCAAGTATAGAGGTCCTCTTATCATAGAAATACTCATTGT
>JALWME010000132.1 GCA_027083995.1 Sulfurovum sp. | reverse complement strand
ATATTGACATCACTCATTTCTCCAACTGCTACCTTTTCAGAAATATAGGCCAGCTCTACCGCTAACCCTGGTTTCATATATTTACCTATGGTAGTCCCGCTCATTACTTCATTGCCAACCACTTGCGTTATGCACCATACTAAAATTATTATTGTTTTCATCTAACTACCTTTATTTTTAATTACTTGTCTTAATCTCAATATCGAAACATTTTTCTTTTTCGTTATATTCATAGACATCCAAGAGATATTTTCCTGATGACAAAAAGTAATCAGCACCATTCCCCTTATATTCCCCTACCTTTATAAACGGAGAAGATTGATATATTTCAAAAGTACCAACACTATTGTTCTTATTATTAATAATGATACTATAGTTTCCCTCTGTTGAAATATTAAGTTTTATGTACTTTTGATTACCCAACTTATTTCCTGTGCCATAGATATTTTCAAAACATATTTCACTACTTCCTTCATCAACTGTTTTATTCAAGTAAGGATTTTTATCGGGCAAATTAGTCCGTTCAGAACCATAAATATCTATTATCTCTGCAATACTTTCACTACTTACAATCGTATCTATTTTTGATGCATCTGCAGCACGTGCCTCTTTTAGATACTTGATGAAAGTAAAGATACTTGTAAATGCGGGGGTTGTTTTTTGCTTATCTATAAAGATATTATGTATAGCAGTAAAACCTAAAGACAGTGTATCGTCACCATCGTCATTACTGTCATATATATCATATAAAATTTTCTGAACAGATGATTCACTATACCATCCTGGATTAGTTGTCCTTTCATTCTCCAAATCCATTGACCATCCAAAACCCTGTTTATCTCCAAAGGTGTCAAAGTAAACTGGGTTGTCTTGTATCATACCTGAGACAGCATTTCCAAACCCCTCTGAAAAAGCTACACGTATATCTAATCTGTCTTTATCTCCATGTCTGCCACCTATACTGTCTGAACGAGAGAATTTATCTTCATAATAGTGTCCCCACTCATGTGCTATGACATGGTCATCATACTCATCACTGTCACTATCTTCCTTACCTAAAATATAAAGACTATCACTGTAAAAAGAAGTACCTATTTGCCCTTTGGTGACATCCCCATCTGTGGGTACATTATTGACCGACCAATTGATAAGAAGTGGAGGGAAAACTGCATCAGGTTGAGCTCTCTTGACTTTTTCTATAGCATTATAAACAACTCCCAAAATAGCAAATGGTCCAGCTACTCTCCTGCCTTTGTATGCCTCTTCTTCCCATCCAGAAGCTGCGTTTAGGTTACGGGTTTGGGTACGACTTGCACCTGTGGAAGCCAAAGCTCCTTCCATTGTATACATTGAGTCACTGTTTGTGTTATCAATCACTTTAAAATCCCAAACTGGAGCAGTGCCTGTTTTAAATAATTTTGCTGAGACCCTAACTTTAACATATGTAGATTGGTGTATACCTGCAAACAGATAACTTCCATTTGCATCAGTACTTGTAGCTGCAATCACTTGATTATTGTCGTCAATCAGTTCAACAAATACTCCCTTAGCTTTTGCTTGTGAAATATTATCATAATCCAATTCTACCTTACCGTCTTTTACGGGTACTAGGTCATAGGTTACTGTTCCTTTTAGAGTAGTCGTAGGTACTGCCAACACATTCACTGTTCGAATCACTTGCATAGCAGTGTTTCCTGCACTGTCATTGACATCATACGTTATGGTGTATGTGCCTATTACACTTATGCTAACTGGGTTTTGCACTATAATGTTGTTTGTGATGTTTCCATCTATATCATCATTGGCATATGCTCCTGCATCTTTGTATGATGTACCTACGGTTACATTTACTTCTGCATCTCCTAAGAGTGTGATGACTGGCGGGATGGTATCACTGAATACAGTTGTATTTGTATCCGTAATATTCGTCTCATTACTATCATATGGTGTAGCTGTATTGTTTTTCGTAGCATTTGTTTCATTATCATCTGCAGGATTGGCAGTATTGTCATTAACAATATTGGTTTCATTGTTATCTACTGCTGTAATTGTATTAATGTTTGCAGTATTTGTCTTATTATTGCCACATCCTGTAAAAAGTGTCACAAGTAGTAAAAAATTCATTATATATTTTATATATGTGACTTTAAAATACATGCTTTATTCCTAATTAAAAAGGTTTTGGTTTTTTGAGATGCAGACAATATTATCAATATATCCTTGGTTATTATACTAAAAATATCAAACAACTGTCAGATTCGTACAAATAAAGAGTTGCAAATCAGACAAATATAATGCAGTAGATGACAGAGTAGATGCCACCTTTGTATGCAAAGATGGCATCAAATCATATGAAGACTAATGAAGGTCTCTCCATTGATATTTTTTCCATAAGAATGCCAATAAGGTAAAAAACACTAAGAATGCAAGAACATATGGACCAATCTCTTCTCTGGCTTTTTTACTAGGGTCACCTGCTTCTACAAGGTACTCTTTTACTTTTTCAAACCCATGTGCATTGAGCCCTACTCTTGGCATAGAGGTACCTGCAAGTTGCCCTTGTGGATTTTCTATAAATGTCTCCATAAAGTGGTCACTTCTAGCACGTATAATCATAGAAAGGTCAGGAGGTAATTTACCCATATACGCTTTTACTTTATCTTGCTCTTCGATGACCTTGATTTCATATGCCAAAGCATCTTTTTTATGTTTAAACTTAGGTGTCTCACCTAATTGTGTTGTTTTTGTATAACGTACTGCATGACATCTCATACAAGCTTCTTTGTATGCTTCTTTTGGTGTCACATCTCCTGCTTTTTTCTCTAACATATAGGCTACTACATCAGCGATTTGCTGATTGTCAGAGACTGTAAACTTAATTGAACCCATAGGATGCGTAGAAGTATCTGTATACTTATGATCTACGTTTGATGCCATTGCGGGATCTTTTATGAGTGCAATGAGGTAGTTCTTATCATAGATTGCTCCTGCATGATCGAGACTTGGTGGTATCACACCACCCATGTTGATATTCGCTCCATTATGACAACTTACACAATTGGCAAATATGGCTTCACCCGCTGTCGCATCTCCTGTCATAGCCGATACTGTTTTCACATCTGCCCAAAATGCTTTTTTCTTCTCAACAAGAGCAGTATCGCCTTTACGCTCTGCTTCTTTGATGTCATCACTGCCATCATAGGTAAACCCATGACTTTCTATGACTATTTCATTACCTTCTTTGTCTACTTTCTTGTGCATTTGGTGGTGTGCATAAGGCTCTACCAGCCAGTAGGTTAAGAGTGAAAAGAACGCAACGACTGCAAATATTTTTAATTCTCTCATGTTATGCTCCTTTCTCTATTTTCTTCTCAAACATCGTAATAATGAAGAGTATTGGACCCATTAGTAAAAATGCTACAGCAAAGACCAATCCCATAGCAGCAAACAGTGGATCTGTTGGTGGTAGTTTTCCTAATGCGGTTAAAGCTATCATGATAATCAGCAATGCCCAGAACCAGTACTTAAACAACCCTCTTTTATGTGCAGGAGCCACATTTGGACTTCTGTCTATAAACGGTAGTGCAAAAAGTGCTACTTGTGCAATCGCAAATG
>JALWME010000131.1 GCA_027083995.1 Sulfurovum sp. | reverse complement strand
GCATCTGTTTAAAAGCATATCTATCAGCTTCACTCTCGTGACCTCGTGAGTAAGAAGAGCTTACAAGCAATGAACCTAACCCTATACCCATATCTGCTATGCCATTGTTGTCACCCACCATGAGCATCACTGCCACAGAAACAAAGGTGGCTTCGATTACCATTTCTAAACTATGTCTATATACTACATGTCCCATCTCATGTAAAAGTACAGAGTCCATCTCATCTTGTGTTTTGCAAAGCTCTACAAACTTGTCAGTCAAGACGATATCACCCGAAGGTAAAGCTAAAGCATTGGGTATACCAAATCCACCATCACTCCAGACACGAAAATGCAAGGTATAGTTTATGGCTTCATCTTCTGTACCTAAGGGGACTAAGTATGTTTTAAAATGTTTACGTATTTTTTTCATTTTTTCTGTGGATAGTTTACTTTTTTCGAACATATATTTGTCTAAAAATTCCAAGGTATTCATAGCTATGAGTTGGTTGGTTTGCTGTGGTAGAGCATGGGCTATACGCTCACTTGTCCAGGGTATACCCCATTTGAAAAAAGAAAAAGTAGTAACTACAGTCACTACAAGTGCTACAAACACCCAGCCCATATGTGATTCTAGTCTATGTATAAAACGATTGGCTTTCAGACGTTTACTAAAAAGTCTATCTATCTTGTCATTCTCTTTTGTTGCAAAGACAGAACCATCCTCAAGGGTAATTTTACGCTCTACATTACCCAGTCTGTTGCCTACTTGCAAGGTACTTAATTGCCCTTCAAATTTTCTGCCATCTTTTAGCTCTATGACGTATTGTGTCTCTATATCTAGAAGTCTAGCACCTACAGATGCCGCAGAACCCTTGGCATGCCACTTGCCTTGTATCATCTAAAACCCTATACCTACATCTACATCAAAAGCATCCCCTATTTGTTCTCCCAAGGAAGAACTCTCTTCTTGTTTTTGTGTAATATAGTCATAAAAACCTGCCTCAGTATCTACTAAAGTATTTTCAAGCATGAGCCTTGCCATTCTAACTTTTGCCCAGGGAAAAGCAAGTCCTAGAGTAATGATTACGAGTATAAAGTTACTTATCATTACCCAAGCAAAAGGACGAGCTTGAAGTGTAGAAGCAAAAGTAATTTTGTTGTCTAATATAGTATTTTCATAAATGTAAGTACGTTGTCTGGTTGTAGCGTATGCTATTACAGCCATAACAGCAAGTATAAGCCCTAGATATGCCAACCCTATTATAGGCATAATTGCATCTATTTTCTCTTGTATGAGTACTGGGTCTTCTGAAGCTTTTTTCAACTCTATTAATGATTCCATCCCAACAGTAATATTGACTATCACACCTATGATTATGGCTACAACTCCTACAACAACGAGTCCTATAGCCAATGTTTTTAAAAGTATGACTGCAAATTTTCTCGTTTTAAGTTCTGTTAGAAAGCGTCCTTGCCCATAACGTGTGCCATTTATCATGTATGTTGTATTTTTATTTTTTATATGGGCATACATGTAAAAGGCAAAAACCAAACCTATTATCACAACTATAGGCAAAATACTCATTATCCAAGCTGGCGTAGTACCTTCTGAATTTGTACCTAGCAGAAATCCCAATATTGGTACACCATAAATAGCAAAAAGTAAAACAAGTGGATAAAAGAAGAAGTTTATATAAGACTGTAGCAATGTGCCTTTAAATCCAAAACGTACATTGGAAAAACTGGTCATTCTCATACGAAACATCAAACTTCGCCAAATAACCCATGGTACAGCCAAAAATAAAATACCCAATAAAATCAAACTTCCCTCAGGTGATATTTGTTGAATAACAATATAGATAATAAATAATATCATAGCAACCAAATAACCCAAAAAAAGCTGTTTTCCTGTAGCATGGTATTCAAAATTTCTAGCTTCAAGTGTTGTATTTGCATAAAAATAACGATGATTACGTACTTTGGCCCACGGATAGTAAAGCCCTAGTGTCACAATAGTCAACAATACATTGACTATCCATATCTTAAAATACTCATTTCCTGAACCTTCAAAATTTAATGCTTTCATATCATATCTCCCAACTCTTTTTTTTGAATAAATAAGTGTATCATAATTTCTTATAAAGCAAAACTTGTCTACAATAAAAATATCTACATAAAAAAAGGAAAAAATATGTCAAAAGTAGTAAAAGTAATAGAAGTACTCGCACAATCAGATAAGTCATGGGAAGATGCAGCGGCTGGTGCAGTCAAAGCGGCAAGTAAAAGTGTTAAAGGTATCAAAGGTCTCAATATCACAAATATGTCTGCAAAAGTGGATGGTGATAAAATTATCAAGTACAGAATCAATGCAAAGATCTCTTTCTTAATCAAATAATCTGTCACACCTGTGGGATTTATGGCTAAACTTAGCTATAATCCCTCTTATGAATCACACTAAAACCTACGCCTATTCCCATACTCCACTCTCTTTTGATTTTAAACAAACAGTTGAACGTTTTTTTGTAGAAGAGATACCGATCTATACTTTTACAGGTACAGGAAACTACCTCATACTCAAGATACAAAAGAGAGACATGAGTACCTGGAAACTCATTACTGTTTTAGCCAAAGCTACTGGGTTACAAGAGCGTGATATAGGCTATGCAGGGCTTAAAGACAAAAATGCAACTACCATACAGTACATCTCTTTGCCAAAAAAAGCAGAAAAAGAACTCAACAAAAACCTCACCACAGAGAAGATAGAAATACTTGAACGCAACTACAACAAAGCACCCATAAAAGTAGGACACTTGAAGGGAAACAGTTTTTCCATAATCTTGCACAACATCCATGCCAGTGATGCAAAGTTTTTCAATACTACAGCCAAAAAGATGCAAAAAGAGGGCATACCAAACTACTACGGCTATCAACGCTTTGGAGAGGACAGCCGTTCCTACCTGCAGGGAAAAGAGATAGCCCACTCAGGTAAACGCCTAAAGGGAAGTAAAGAAAAACTCCTTGTTTCTGCCTACCAAAGCTACCTCTATAACAAATGGCTGGGACAAAGAGTGAAGCTCTCTACCATCATAGCCTCTAACGACATAGAAGTAGCAGCCAAAAAGCTTCAATACCCTTTGGAACTTGTAAAAGCTTTAGCCAAACAGCCACAGTTTTTTAAACTTTTTTTGGGAGATGCCATGATGCCCTACCCTTATGGTAAGTTACACTATGTAAAAGATATGTATCACTCTGCCCTTGTTTTTTCACAAAAGCAAGTAAGCCCTACAGGACTTCTATGTGGCCAAAGAGTAGAGCGTGCCAAGTCAGATGCCTACCATCTGGAAGAGCCTTATGATGACAGCGAACTCACTACGCTCAGAGGTGACAGACGCTTCGCATGGATATGGCCAAAAGATGTAGAAACATTCTACAATCCAGAGAGTAAAAAACTCACAGCAGCATTTACCCTGCCTAGAGGTTCTTATGCTACTACTTTTTTAGAGGAGATTGGGAAGTTTTCTTTGAAAGAGATGTAGTGTTTTCATCTCTAAGGAACTGGCTACCTTTCTTTTATAAAATGTTGATAACGGATACCATTTTAAGTGAAATTTACTCTATCAGGATGGGGTTAAGACACTATCGTAAACCC
>JALWME010000130.1 GCA_027083995.1 Sulfurovum sp. | reverse complement strand
AAGTGCATATTACTCAAGTGAAGCTATCATTTTAGTGTTTGGATATATCAAAGAAAATCCTTGGATAGCTCCTGTGATATTATTTGCTATCGTAGGTGGTGTTTGGTTTTTGATGGAGAAGATGACACGTAAAAAGTAAGTATGTAGCATCTGGTAAGTAGTTCCAAATTTTTATTTATATTTCAACCTTTTCACAATCATGTTAATAGTTGTATTAAAGATATTTCTAGGGATATAGGTCAGTAAAGTGAAGATGTAGAGAAAGTAGTCTATTGTATTACAACTTAGGTATTATATAGTTAATGTATTTTTGCTAGTATGCAGTAGATTTTTTAAATCAAAGTATATAAAACTAAATTAGATGATGTATTTTTATTACAAAGGAAATATTAATGAAAAATAAATATATTACAATAAGTATACTATTGTTTTATGAAGTATGTACATCTGGACTTTATGCACAAAGTAATATAATGAATGTAAGCAATAATCAAGATATGCAAAAAACCGATTCAAAAATAGTTATAGGGGCCACAGAACATATTAAGATAGAGCCACCTGAGTTAACCCTAAGAGCCAGGATAGACACTGGGGCTAAAACTACATCAATAGATGCTAGAAATATTATACCATTTGAAAGAGATGGTAAAAAATGGGTGAAGTTTTCTGTTTATGATGGAGATATGGAGTACAAAGTAGAGCGTCCTGTGTATGATACCGTACGTATAAAGCGTCATGGAGAAAAATCACAAAGACGATATATGATTAAAATACGTGTTACAGCAGGAGATATCTCACAGCTTATACGTGTATCTTTAACAGATAGAAGCAAATATGAGTTTCCTATTTTGATTGGTAGAAACTTTTTAAAAGATTATTTTATCGTAGATGTTTCCAAATATAATGTATTAAAAAAACTGCAAAAATCAAAAAAAGAAATAAACGATACAAAACTAAAAAGAGTACAACAAGAAAGAAGCAACACCAATAAACAAAATGAGACAAAATAATGTCTAAGAAATATCATGCTATAGCCATAGCAAGTATCATTGCATTAATGGGCCTTTTTCTTCTCTATTATAAAGTTCAAATTCTTGAAATGCCTTTTATGCCAGATGAAACGAAACCAGTCTATAGAATAGAGGCTAAAATCACCTTTGAAGGTCAAAATAAACCAGTACTCGTCTCTATGGCGTTGCCAGATAAACAAGAAGGTATGAAAATTATATCAGAAGAAGCATCCTCATCAGGATATGGATTTACTAAAGCTAAGACCTCTAATGGTCTAAGAGCAGAATGGGCAAAACGAAGGGTGAATGGTCCACAGATACTCTATTATACTTTTGAACTCATTATAGATAAATCATCTGAAGTTATCAAGGCTAAAATAAAAGAAATTCCTAAACAAAAAAAAGAACTTCTTTTAGATATACCTGTAGAACTTCAGAGTGCTGCTAAGAACTTACTTAAAGATATCAGGTGGCGTTCTGCTGATCCTCACTCTTTTACAGCACAGCTAATTCGTGATTTTTCTGATAAAGATCCTTCACAGGCTGTGAAGATTCTTTTGGCAAAAAGCAATACCTCTAAACAAGATATGCTTTATCATATGTTACGTTATGAAGGACTTACTGTAAAAAAAGTGAATGGTCTTTTTATCGATGATATACATAGGAATTTTAAATTAACCCCTCTTATAGAGGTATTGCATAAAAATAAATGGCAACGCTATGATTTAGAAAAAGGTAAAATAGAAAAAGATAACAAATTCTTTGTTTGGCGAAAAGGAGGTGCTTCAATCATAGATGTGACAGGGGCAAAAAAATCAAATATTACATTTTCAGTCAACAAACAACAAGTTCCCAGTAGATACCTGCTTGAGAATAAAAATATTGTACAAAATTCAGCTATACTTGACTTTTCACTCTTTTCACTCCCCGTTTCAGAACAGAATGCATTTAGACATATGCTACTCGTGCCGTTTGGTGCATTAATGGTTGTATTTTTACGTGTTTTTATGGGTATTCGTACATCAGGTACTTTCATGCCTATTTTGATTGCATTGGCATTTATGGAAACTACACTCATTACGGGGCTTATTATGTTTGTCCTAATAGTAGGTATTGGCTTAGTTATTAGAAATTATCTTAGTACGCTTAATTTACTTTTGGTAGCAAGGATTTCAGCTGTAGTTATTGTGGTGATTACATTGATGTCCTTTATGAGCATTTTGAGTTTCAAATTAGGTATTGATAAGGCAATGACCATTACTTTCTTTCCTATGATTATTTTAGCATGGACAATAGAAAGAATGTCTATTCTTTGGGAAGAAGAGGGGGCGAAAGAGGTTTTTATACAAGGAGGCGGATCTTTGTTTGTAGCAGTATGTGCTTATTTTGTAATGAGCAATCCTTTGGTGGGGCATATCACATTTAATTTTCCTGAAGTGCTATTGGTTCTTTTAGGAATAATTATACTTATGGGACGTTATAGTGGTTATAGGCTTACTGAACTTATACGTTTTAAATCATTTACGGATTAAATATGTTTTTTGCCAACCCTTTTAAACTCAAAAAACAAGGTGTACTTGGTATGAATAAACGTAATGTGTATTGTATTGGTGAGTATAATGACCGAAAACAGTACCCTTTGGTAGACAATAAACTAAAAACAAAAATTGTAGCAGAAAAAGAGAATATCGCAGTTCCTAAACTATTAGGTACTATTTCTATGCAGTCAGAAGTAAGAAATATTAAAAAAATTCTTGAAGGACTTAATGGTTTTGTAATAAAACCTGCACAAGGAAGTGGAGGTAAAGGAATTTTGGTTATTGTTGATAGAAAAGATGATGTTTTTTTTAAGCCAAGTGGAGAAGGTGTTGCTTTTAGAGAAATCAGGCAGCATATTTCCAATACACTGAGTGGATTATACTCATTAGGTGGTAAACTTGATGTTGTAATGATAGAACAACTTGTTGAATTTGACCCTATTTTTGAAAAATATAGTTTTGAAGGTGTACCTGATATTCGCATTATTCTCTATAAGGGATTTCCTACTATGGCAATGTTACGTTGCTCTACGAAGCAGAGTGATGGAAAAGCAAACTTACATCAAGGGGCTGTGGGTGTAGGTATAGATATAGCTACAGGGAAGGCATTATCAGCAGTACAGCACAATAAACCTGTTTTAAAACATCCAGATACAGGTCATGATTTTTCTCAATTAGAGATATCACATTGGAGGAGTATGCTAAGCCTTTCTGCTCGCTGTTATGATATGACGAAGCTTGGATACTTAGGGGTTGATATTGTCATTGATAGGAACTTGGGTCCTTTAATTTTAGAACTTAATGCAAGACCTGGTCTTGCGATTCAAATTGCAAATAAAACAGGAATACTCAATCGCTTTGATGTAGTTGATAAGGCTCCATTAAATATGTCAGCTGATGAACGCGTAAGTTATACCCTAGAACATTTTGGTAAAAATATATAAATTGAATTAATCCTCTTAGCTATGGCTAGGACTCATAAATCTCTTGCACAATCTTATGTTTGCAAAACCCATTGTGAATATCTAGGTTATTCAGAGGGTTCAATTAGATTTTATTTGTAAGGAATAAGGTTAGATTTTACT
>JALWME010000129.1 GCA_027083995.1 Sulfurovum sp. | reverse complement strand
ATAGCGCAGGCGATTATCTTTTATATTGTATTTTTATCTATGGTGATGATACTTATTGTCGCCATAGCATTTATAAACAATAACAAGGTTGTCAGACAAGTAGAACCAGCATGGCAGAAGTATTTCCCTGGTATAGATTTGAGACTGGTACTCTCATCGGGTGCTACACCATATAGAGATTTCTTTAAACACTACAACAAGGCAGTCAATAAACACTTGGAAGGTGAGGCTCTATATGTCTATATGAAAGAAGCATTCAAAAAAATGCAAGAAGAAAACAGAGACATGTTAGAAGCGATGCAGAGAGAACAAAGATGAGAAGTGTAGAAATATATAGGATATATTGGCTTATTATATTAGTATTGTTTTCTGTTGCACAAGCCAAAGATTTAAAAAAAGCCTGTCTTGAAAATAATGCAAGTGCCTGTTATCAGCATGCTTTACCTATGGTAAGTGGTGAGAATGCCAAAGTACAGGATATCAAAGAAGAAGGCATGGCGTATATTAGAAAAGCATGTATTTTGGGTGAGCATAAGGCATGTGATATCATGGGTGAAAGCTATTTTTCCAATGCTTCATATATTGCAGCACTTCCCTACTTGAAAGAGTCATGTAAACGTGGTGTAAAGTCTGCGTGTGAATCAGTAGGAACCATATATCGAGATGGGCATGATGTCAAACAAGATGATGTACAAGCAAGAGTATTTTATGAAAAGGCTTGCGTATTAAAAAGTCCCGATGCATGTCACAATGTAGCCATCATGTATCGTGGCGGATTTGGAGTGAAAAAAAACAGAATGATGGAAAAGAGCTTTTATCAAAAAGGATGTCAAATAGGACTACAAGTATCTTGTGAACAATTTACAATACTTGATAATGAAGATAAAGGTATTAAAACTGGTTGGTGGGAGAGTCTTAAAAGTTGGTTTTCTAACAATAATAAGAGATAATTTATCTTAATTTCATCAATAAAATTGACGATAAAAGAGGTTTTATTAGACACCATTATCAAAATAATATGTTTAAATTATGCTATTGAGGCTTAAATTTGGCTAAATATCTATGTTCTTGATGTATATTAAGGAATTCAATTCCCAAAAATCTTATAATAGTTCCTAAGTGTTGTTCTCTAATGGCACAATAGATTTTACATAAGGGGGTATTCATGCAATCAAACGCAGCATTGGAATACGATTATTCGTTAGCAAAAAAGTTTACATTTTTGACTATTTTGTTTGGAATTTTAGGTATGGTAGTTGGTACGCTTATCGCAGCACAAATGGCATTTCCTGAATTAAATTACCTATTGGGTGAGTATGGTACATTTTCAAGACTTAGACCAATTCACACAAACACAGTGATATTTGGATTTACAGTATCTGGTATCTTTGCTACTTGGTACTATCTAGGACAGAGGGTACTTAAGGTTTCTATGGCCGAATCAAAGTTTCTGATGGTTCTAGGTAATATACAGTTTTGGCTCTATTTTGTAGGAGCATTGTTGGCTACAATTTCCCTTCTTTTGGGTTACTCTACTTCTAAAGAGTATGCACAATATGAGTGGCCTTTTGACATTGTTGTTGTACTCATCTGGGTACTTTGGGGTGTAAATATAATGGGTCTTATAGGTATCAGACGTGAAAAAGCTCTCTATATCTCTGTATGGTATTACCTGGCATGTTTCTTGGGTGTTGCTATGCTTTATCTCTTTAACAATATGTCATTGCCAACATACTTTATGACTGAAGGTCTTGGTAATCCACTGCATTCAGTTTCTATGTATGCAGGAACCAATGATGCACTCGTACAATGGTGGTATGGACACAATGCAGTTGCATTTGGATTTACTGTACCGATTGTTGGTATGATTTACTACTTCCTTCCAAAAGAGTCTGGTCAGGCTATCTATTCTTATAAACTGTCTTTACTTTCTTTCTGGGGACTTATGTTTGTGTATCTTTGGGCTGGTTCACACCACCTCTTGTGGTCAACTGTTCCAGACTGGATGCAAACCATGGGATCTGCATTCTCTGTAGTACTCATCTTGCCTTCATGGGGATCGGCTATTAATATGCTTCTTACTATGAAGGGTGAGTGGAATCAGTTAACAGATAATCCATTGATTAAGTTTATGGTACTTGCATCTACATTCTACATGCTTTCAACGATTGAAGGTCCTATTCAGGCGATTAGATCAGTCAATGCCATTGCGCACTTTACAGACTGGATTCCTGGACACGTTCATGATGGTGTGCTTGGTTGGGTTGTGTTTATGATTATGGCTGGTATTTTCCATATGGCTCCACGTATGTTTAAAAAAGAGATATATTCCAAGAAGCTTATGGAATCACAATTTTGGCTTCAAACAACAGCTGTTGTTCTTTACTTTACTTCTATGTGGATAGCAGGTATCACACAAGGTATGATGTGGAGAGCAGTAGATGAGTATGGTAACTTGATGTATTCATTTATTGACACAGTAACAGTACTTCATCCTTATTATGCGATTAGGGCACTTGCAGGTGTATTGTATCTGGCAGGTTTCTTTATGTTTGCTTACAATATTTATAAAACTATGACTTCAGGTAGAGAACTTACCCAAGAGCCACAGTTTAAAACACCTATGGCATAAAGGAGGTAGGTATTATGTTTTTTCACTGGTTAGAAAAAAACCCATTCTTTTTCGCTGCAGCGATTTCAATCGTTATCTCTTTTGCTGGTCTTATAGAGATTGTGCCAAACTTTGCTAAATCAGGTAAACCACTTATAGGTATGAAACCTCGTACGGTGCTTGAACTGGCAGGTAAAAATGTGTATATGAAAGACAACTGTATGTCTTGTCACTCACAAATGATTCGTCCATTTAAGTCTGAGACCGATCGTTATGGTGACTATTCACTCTCTGGGGAGTACGCTTATGACAGACCTTTTCTTTGGGGTTCAAAGAGAACAGGACCTGATTTGCACCGTGTAGGAAATTATAGAACTACAGATTGGCATGAGGCTCATATGCTTAACCCTCCTGCGATTGTTCCAGGTTCTATCATGCCGGCATATGAGCATCAGTTTGAAAATGAAGCCGATATAGAAACTGCCTATGCAGAAGCTGTAACGGTTAAAAATGCATTCCATACACCTTATGGTCCTGAGTTTAAAACCACAAGGGCAGCATGGGAAGCACATAAACCTAAAGTACTTGAAGATGCAAAGAAAATTGCAGCTGATATGAAAGATGAGCGTGTCAAAGCAGCTATTGCCGCAGGTAAAGTACCTGAAATCGTAGCACTTATCGCTTATTTGAACAGTTTGAAATAAAAGCTAGACAAGATGGATATGGATCTTAGAAATCTTCAAGGATATGCGAGTTTTTTTATGAGCTTGTTCTTGGTAGTTATGTTATATTGGTATATTATACATCTATACAGGTCTGAGAAAAAAGGTGAGCGTGATTATGAAAAATATGGGAATATTGCACTTGATGATGAAGTGACAAGTACACCTGTAGAAGATAAACCCGCTTCACAAAGAGATTATAATAAGGAGGAAAATAAATGAATGGATTAATGATAAAAGCATTGGTGTTTGCAGCAATTTTGATTATTGCAACGATTGCTGTGGTAATGAGTCTAGATATAAATATCTTTTC
>JALWME010000128.1 GCA_027083995.1 Sulfurovum sp. | reverse complement strand
CATTTAAGGTAGCAAATGCAAAATAAATATTATGAGCTAAGCATCGCACTTAACGATGATTTTGTAGAATTCATCGCTGACTTTGTAGCAAACATTGCAGGCGATGGTGTAGAGATAGGTCATGAGAAAATCATCGTACGCAGTGAATCTGATTTAACTTTCGTTAAAGATGCTCTTGTATCATTATCAGGTACTTTAGGTGGTAGTATAGAGATGAACTATCAACTTGAAGAAAAAGAAAATAAAGATTGGATTAAAAGCTATCAAGACTCTATAGTGCCTATAGAAGCAGGAAAGTTTTATATTTTCCCAAGCTGGTACGAGCCTAAAGAGAATTTAATCAATATCAAAATCGACCCTGCTCTTGCTTTTGGCTCTGGACATCATGCGACTACATTTTCATGTTTAACTGCTATCTCAGAGTATGTAAAAAGTGGAGATAGTGTCATCGATGTAGGCTGTGGTTCAGGTATCTTGGGCTTGGCGTGTAAAAAACTGGGTGCCTCAGTGGAACTTTGCGATACAGACCCAATCTCTGTAGAAAGCTGCAAAGAAAATTTCATTTTAAATGAAGAGAGCTATGATAAACTATGGGAAGGTTCCATCGATAAAGCAACAGACAGCTATGATGTAGTCATAGCAAATATTATTGCAGATGTATTGAGATTTATTGCAAAAGATTTAAAAAATGCCACAAACGTAGGTGGATACCTTATACTTTCAGGTATCTTAGATAAAAAAGAAGAACTGGTAAAAGCGTCTTTTGCAGACTTGTCCTTAGAAAAAAGAACACTTAAAGATGAGTGGATTACACTTGTTTATAAGAAATAACTAGTAAAATCGCACAAGTGTGATGAGCCCACTGCTGAAGTGAACTCAGCGTTAGAGTAGCAAAGATGGACTTTGTTCATTTTGCGTTATAATAAATAAAAAAGAACACTTAAAGATGAGTGGGTAACACTTGTGTATAAGAAGGAAACAAATTAATGCGTAACGACAACAAAAATAATAACGACGATAATAATTTTTTTAATAACAATCCATTATTGGCATTTGCCATTTTTGCTATTGTGATTATATTTTTATTTAAAGCTTTTATAGGTGATGGTAATCAAGGTATGGGCGGGATGCTCAACTCTGGTGTGAATGTTACACAAACAAAATCAGTGAAATACTCCGAAATAAAAGCAGAGATAGAAAAAGGTACCATAAAATCTGTCAAACTAACCCCTACAACTATAGAAGCTATTGCGGAAGAAGATGGGCGTAAAACACGTTTTGTTGCACAAAATGTACCTACATATGACAAAGACCTTATACCTTTACTTGAGGCAAAAGGTATTACCTATGAAGGTATCATGGGTGGTGGATTTCTCTCTGATTTACTAGGTTCACTTCTGCCTATACTTATCTTTTTCGGTATCTGGATTTTTCTTGCTAAAAAAATGAGTAAGGGTATGGGTGGCATGCTTGGCAATCCTGGGAAAGCAGACAAACTCATAAATTCTGAAAAACCTGAAACCAAATTTTCAGATGTACAAGGAGTTGAAGAAGCCAAAGATGAAGTCAAAGAGATAGTTGATTTCTTGAAGTTTCCAGAACGTTACATGGAACTGGGTGCCAAAATACCCAAAGGGTTACTGCTTGTGGGACCTCCAGGAACAGGTAAAACCCTACTTGCCAAAGCAGTAGCAGGAGAAGCCTCTGTACCCTTTTTTTCAGTGAGTGGTTCAGGTTTTATAGAGATGTTTGTAGGGGTTGGTGCTTCACGTGTACGTGACCTTTTTGCCCAAGCTAAAAAAGAAGCCCCTTCTATCATCTTCATTGATGAGATAGATGCTATTGGCAAGTCAAGAGCATCTGGTGGTCAAATGGGTGGGAATGATGAGCGTGAACAAACCCTTAATCAACTTTTAGCAGAGATGGATGGGTTTGGTACAGATACGCCTGTCATTGTGCTTGCAGCCACCAATAGACCAGAGACACTTGATGCTGCCTTGCTTCGTGCTGGACGTTTTGACAGACAGGTACTGGTAGACAAACCTGACTTTGACGGACGCTTGGCTATATTAAAAGTACACTCCAAAGGTGTGAAACTTTCACGCAAAGTAGATCTCTCAGTAGTTGCCAAACAGACAGCAGGACTTGCAGGTGCAGACTTGGCAAATATCATCAACGAAGCTGCACTTCTGGCAGGACGTCAAAATAAAAAAGAGATAGATCAATCAGATCTGCTTGAATCCATAGAACGTTCATTTGTAGGACTGGAGAAGAAAAATCGAAAAATCTCAGAAGTTGAAAAACGTATAGTAGCCTACCATGAAAGTGGACATGCCCTGATGGCAGAACTCACTGCTGGTGCTACACGTGTTACCAAGGTTTCCATCATCCCTAGAGGTCTTGGGGCTTTAGGCTACACTTTGCATTTACCAGATGATGAAGACAGATTCTTAAAACAAAAACATGAACTTATGGCTGAGATTGATGTACTTTTAGGAGGACGTGCTGCTGAAGAGGTATTTATCAAAGAGATAAGCACAGGTGCAGGAAATGACCTTGACCGAGCTACAGCGATACTTAAAGATATGATATCAGTATATGGTATGACGGATGTAGCAGGTCTTATGGTACTTTCACGCTCTTCCAACTCTTTCTTGGGAGGAGGAGCAGTAAGCACTGACTACAGTGAAAAAATGGCAGAAGAGATGGATAACTTCATTAAGTCTACACTCCGTGAACGCTATGCATTTGTGAAAAAAACACTTACCGACTACGCCCAAGCTATAGAAAATATGACTGCTATACTTTTAGATGTAGAAGTGATAGAAGGTAAAAAAGTACGCTCTATCATCGCTGATTTTGAAAAAGAAAATGGTATGACAAGCCGCTTAGCACATGGAGAGAAAATAGCCAAAGCAGAAGCAATGGCACAAGCACAAAAAGAAGCCTTTGATGCAGAACTTGCCAAGGAAGAAGCCAAAGCAAAAGAAGAGAGTGACAAAAACGAATAGTCTTTTGGGGCTATTTGTATTTTTATGTAAACTATTTTATTGTTTGACATTTCAGCCAAAAGTATATATAATATGTTCACTACTTACCACTGCAATAGTAATGTAATGGTGTTAATCTCCATAAATAATAACCCATAAAACAAGAGGTACAATGAGCGACAATAATGCAAATGATAAAAAAAAGTCAAACCCTAACAGCAAAAAGCAAAGAACCCATGTGCCTGTAAAAGGGTATAAAATAGAGGATCTTCAGAAAAAACCTTTAGCGGATTTGGTCTTTATAGCAGAAGAGGTAAAAGTTGAGAATCCAAATGAATTTCAAAGAAAAGATCTTATCTTTGAAATCTTAAAATCTCAGGTCAGCCAGGGTGGTTTCATCTTGTTTACGGGTATTTTGGAGATACTCCCTGATGGATATGGTTTCCTGCGTTCTGAAGATGGAAATTTTGCAAACTCTAGCAATGATACCTATGTCTCTGGTACGCAAATCAAAAGATTTGCACTTAGAAATGGAGACATCGTTACAGGGCAAGTAAGGGCACCTAAGGAACAAGAGAAATACAATGCACTTCTTAAAATAGAAGCTATTAACTATCTGCCTCCTGAGAAGTCAAAACAGCGTCCGCTGTTTGACAA
>JALWME010000127.1 GCA_027083995.1 Sulfurovum sp. | reverse complement strand
CCCCTGACATTAATAAATCAGGACTTGTATTTGAAGCACGTAATATCGATGGTGAAGAGGTTGTTATGTTTGGTATGGGTGCAGTCAAGGGTGCAGGGGATATTGCCATTAACACTATGCTTGAAGCCAGAGGAGATGAGGAGTTTAAAGATTTTTCCGATTTTGTTTCACGTATTGATTCGTCTAAAGTAAATAAAAAGGTCATCGAGTCTCTCATCAAAGCAGGGGCATTTGACAGTTTTGGTTACAGTCGTAAGGCGATGCTCTCTCAGATAGAAGAGATTATCGATGCTGCAAAAAAAGCAGGAGATGCGAAGAAGCAGGCGATCAACTCACTTTGGGGTGATGATGTAGAAATGACAACAGTAAAACTTGAACTCGCAGATATACAAGAGTTTGAACCTATGGAAATCTTGGAGATGGAGAAAGAGTCTTTGGGTTTTTATGTCTCTGGGCATCCACTGGATAAATACAGAGAACAACTTGATGGAATCAACTATACGCTTAGTTCTGAGATAGATGACCTTGCAGATGGTTCACAAGCGATGTTTATAGGAAAAATAGAAAACATTACCGAGAAGATATCTAAGAAGGGCAACAAGTTTGGTATTGCCAATATTATGGATTTGCATGGAAATATAGAGTTGATGCTTTTTGAAAATCGTTTGAAAGAGTTAGAAGAAGACTTTGACCTTACTAAACCTATAGCCTTCAAAGTCAAAATCACCAAAGATGGTGACTTTACGCGTATGAATATATTGAAAATCTCCAATATTAAAGATGCAAAAAAAGCCAAAGTGAAAGTAGAAAAAGAGGTAAAGCATGTGCCAGAAGCAGTACAAGCACCACTTATACTCTCGCTTAACTTGATGCCTGACAGTAAGACAGTAGAAGAACTCATGTGTTTAGTAGAGCGCTTCCCAGGAAAAAGACCATTAGAACTCCATATCAAATCTAAATTGGCTGATGTTATTATAGAATCAAAGATGAATGTGAGTGAATTGATAGTAGATGAAGCTAAGGAAATAGGGGTGTATCTGGAAGAGTCTTTGCGTATTGAGGGGTAGATTTTAATATGAGTAAAGTCGTAGATATACTACGAAAAAGTATCTAAATCACACTAAATTATGTTTAATTAATTACGACTTTGATACACTTATAGACAGAATTTTCAAACAAAAAAGAGGTTAATAATGAAATTAAATAAGATGCTACTTACCCTTATAGTTGTTGTAGGTATTGCACAGGCAGATGTACAGTCAAATATAGCAAAACCACTACTTACAGCAGAACTGAGAGGTTCACAAGGCAATAAAGAAGCTGCCCTTGATGAATTGATGAAGAAAATTGAAACGATTGGCTACACAACAGTGGCTGTCAATAAAAATATTCAAAACCATTATTATAATAAATTCCAAGAAAAAAATGTAGAGATGCTCTCTTTTTTCTCTATGATAAATAAAGAGAAGATGAGACCCTTGCTATTATCTAATCCCGATTTTGGTGCCTATGCTCCATTTAATTTCTTGGCATATAAAACACTGGACTCAGAATTTGATAACAATACTTGGTATGGGCATTTAGACCCCGATACAATGCTAGGTATCATGGATATCAAGGATGATGGAGATAAAAAAGCATTTAAAGAGATGTTATCAGAATTTGACACTTTGGTAGAAAAAGAGTTAGCCCCAAAGTTTACGAAAAAATTTGAACACACAAAGCCATTGCCTAAAAAAGGACTTATAAAATTTGTAAAGACATTTGAAGCTACGGATGATATAGAAGAGTTTATGGAAGAGTTTATTATGGATCATGATGGGAACTTCGCTAAACGGGAGTTTGTTATCGCTGGGTTTATTGACTTGAAATTCGAATATGATGATATGGAACTTAAGTTTGAAAAGTATGATGCTTATTGGGTATCACTTCTTTGTCATTTTGAGTTTTCAAATGCCATTTTTAACAGAGGTGTACCCGAAGGAGCATTGTTTGCACCATGCTCTGTCTATTTTTATATTCCCAAAGGTACAAATGAGCTACATGTAGGATATGCAGGGGTGGAGAACTGGATAAATGCTTTAAACTTTAGAGATCAAAAACGTATAGATTATATGAGGGCAATAGATCAGGAAGTACAGCAAGCTTTTGAAGAAATGGGTTTTATAAAAGTGGTGCAAAGAGTAGAAAAAACTAAAGATAAAACTGTAGAAGTCAAGATGCCTAAAGCAGACGATAAAAATAGTGAACTTGAAACTGTAAAAAGTGAACTTAAAAAAGTAAAAACAGAACTAGAAACACTAAAACAGAAGATTAAAGAACTCTTGAATTAATCTTTGTTATGCTTGGCTTGAAAGCTTATAAAATTTACTTATGGAGGGCTACTGTGTGTAGTATGGAAACAAGAAAATAGTATAAAGTTTTATTAGATTTACTTTAAACAGTATGACTATATAAAAGTGCTAGTATATTCCTACAAAATATCAATTTTTAAGGAATATACATGTCAAAGTTACCAAAAATCATATGGTCAAAAATCGATGAAGCTCCAGCTCTTGCTACATACTCATTGTTACCAATCGTAAATGCATTTACTCAAGCAGCAGGTGTAGAAGTTGTAGAGAGTGATATCTCTTTAGCAGGAAGAGTTCTTGCTGCTATGGGTCTTGCAGAAGATGAACTTTCTAAACTAGGAGAGGTTGTTCTTCAACCAGATGGAAATATTATTAAACTTCCAAATATTTCAGCATCTGTGGGTCAACTCAAAGATTGTATCGCCGAGCTTCAAGGACAAGGATATGATATTCCAGATTATCCTGAAAATCCTGCAAATGCAGAAGAAGAAGCAATTCAAGCTAAATATGCCGTATGTCTTGGAAGTGCAGTTAACCCTGTACTTAGAGAAGGTAACTCAGATAGAAGAGCAGCAAAAGCTGTGAAGAGATTTGCACAGAAAAACCCACATAGGCTCAAAGCATTCCCAGAAAATCCAAAATCTTATGTAGCACACATGGAAGGTAAAGGAGATTTCTTTGCTAATGAAAAATCTATTACAAATGATAAAGACCAAAAAATAACTATTGCATTAAATGGTAAAACACTTACTACTATAGAAGCAGTAGCAGGGGAAATTCTTGATGGTACATTTATGTCTGTAGCTGCACTTAGAGCATTTTATAAAAAAACAATCGAAGATGCAAAAGCAAATGATGTAATTTGGTCACTACATCTAAAAGCCACAATGATGAAAATATCAGATCCTATTATGTTTGGTCATGCTTTTGAAATCTTTTTTGAAGATGTTTTTGCTAAATATGCAGATGTATTTGCTGAACTTAATGTTAACCCTAACTTAGGTATGTCTGACTTGGAGAAAAAAATATCAGGTCACGCAAAAGAAGCTGAAATTAAAGCAGCATTTTTATCAGTTGTTGAAGCTGATACTCCAAAAATAGCTATGGTTGACTCAGACAAAGGAGAAACAAACTTTAATGCATCCAATGATGTAATTATCGATGCTTCTATGCCAGTTGTAGTACGTGAAGGTGGTAGACAGTGGGACAGAAATGGTGATGCTTTAGAGTGTGTTGCAGTGATTCCTGACTCTACTTATGCAATGTTCCACCAAGAGATGGTAAATGATTGTGTTAAAAATGGTCAATATGATG
>JALWME010000126.1 GCA_027083995.1 Sulfurovum sp. | reverse complement strand
AGAAGTTATACGTCGTCGTATCAGCCGTGAAGAAACCTATATCTCTGATGAGTGTTTCCTTACAGGAACCGCAGCAGAAGTAACCCCAGTACGTGAAATAGACGCACGTGTGATTGGTGCAGGTTCATGTGGACCCATCACCCAGAGATTACAAACAGCATACTTTGATGTAGTTGCAGGCAAAAATCCCAACTACATTCAACACTTAACATACATAAACTAATTATAATATAGGAATCTGGTGATTTGTAATTTGTTGCAAAGCAATAAATTATGAATCACCTAACTCCCTATACCAAGGTAATAACACTAAAGGAAAAACAATGCCAGCAGACATGAATGATTATTTTAAAAAGAAAAAACCTACGATGAACAAAAACAGTTCAGGTGGAAACAATAACGGAAGTAACAACAATGGAGGAAACCCACTTGACAACCTTCCAAAAGGTATTCCGTCATGGGCTATTGTGGTTGGTGCTATTGCACTTGCATTGTTTATACTTAAGCCATTTACTATTATCAACTCTGGAGAAGTGGGTATCAAAGTAACCACAGGTAAGTTCCAGTCTGAACCACTACTTCCAGGTCTTCACTTTTACATCCCAGTGCTTCAAAAAGTTATTCCTGTCAATACACGTATACGTCTCATTACCTACTCCAATGATATGTCAACAGAGATAGGAGATAAATACCGTGGTTTCGAAGGTGGACTTAGAAGAAACCGTGCCATACCAGTCCTAGACAAACGTGGACTTACTGTCAATATAGACTTAGCAGTACAATATAGCCTGAAAGCTGAGTCAGCACCACAAACCATAGCAAAATGGGGTGCAAGCTGGGAAGAGAAAATCATCAACTCCAAAGTGAGAGAAGTTGTACGTGATGTTGTCGGTCAATACACAGCAGAACAACTCCCAGAGATGAGAAATACCATAGCCACTGCTATACAAACAAAAGTCACAGAAAAAGTAGATGCACTTCCAAACCAACCAGTACTACTCTCCTCTGTTGAACTTAGAAACATTGTGCTGCCTCCAAAAATTAAAGAAAAAATAGAACAAGTGCAAGCTGCAAAACAAGATGTCACCATCGCAGAACAAGAGAAAGAAAAAGCAAAACAACACGCTCAAAAAGCAGCAGAGATTGCACGTGGTCAAGCAGAGAAAAACCGTATCGAGGCACAAGGAGAAGCAGATAAAATCCGTATAGAAGCGGAAGAGCAAGCCAAAGCCAATACACTTATCTCTAACTCACTTACACCTGAACTTCTTGAGCTTGAACAGATCAAAACACAAGCCAAATTCAATGATGCACTCAGAGTAAATACAGATGCCCAAATCTTCCTCACCCCTGGTGGGGCAGTACCTAATATCTGGGTAGATGCAAAAGGGAAAAAACAACGTATGATGGGACAACAATAAGTTCCAATTCACTCTCGTTCCCACGTTGTGCGTGGGAACAGATACTTCACTATATATGCTAACTTGACATATACATTCCCACGCAAAAGCATGGGAATGAGAAAGATACACATCGGAGAAATACCATGACCATCGACTGGAATAAAAACCCGCTCATCCCTGCCATCGCACAAGATACTGAGACTTCAGAAATACTCATGTTAGCCTACATGAATGAAGAGGCATATAACCTGACTTTAAAAACAGGGTTTGCTCACTATTTCAGTAGAAGCAAGCAACGTATATGGAAAAAAGGTGAAAGCTCTGCTCATACGCAAGAGGTTAAAGACATACTCTTGGATTGTGATGCAGATACAGTCATACTCAAAATCAAACAAAATGGTGTTGCCTGTCACACTGGCACAAAAAGCTGTTTCTTTACCTCTGTCATGCAAGATAAAATCATCTTGGACAAAGAGGTAGATACCGATGCTATCTATGGCGTGGTTGATACCCTTTACCATACCATACTTGAACGTAAAGATGCACCAACAGAACAAAAGTCATGGACTAAAAAACTACTTGATGACAAGGCACTCATGCTCAGTAAAATCCGCGAAGAGGCAGATGAAGTATGTGTAGCTATAGACGAAGAGAGTGATGAACAAGTCATCTACGAATCTGCCGACCTTCTTTACCACACACTCGTAGGTTTAGGATACAGAGACATCTCGCCTGATAGAGTTAAACAAGAGTTGGCTAGACGGTTTGGAATAAGTGGAATTATGGAGAAAGAGAGTCGCAGTAAGTAGCTTAAATACTCTTAACATCAAAATAATAAAATGGCTTTTTATCTTCAATGTGTAGCTCTTTATCTAGTGCTTCAAGTATTTTAATGAAAAGTTGCAACGATACTTTATCTATCAATCCTTTTTCAAGTTTAGCCAAGGTTTGTCTAGTCACTCCCACTTGCGTAGCAAGCTGGGTTTGTGTGAGTTTTTTTTCTTTTCTAGCCTCTTTTAAATACTCTGCAATATCATAAAATTCCATGGGATATATCCTTATACGTTTTAGCACTATTTTCATTTAAAGAAAAGTCTAGTATCTTCAAAAAACGTTCAGAAAAACTTTTAAAACCATCATTCTCTTTGCTATACTCTACTATCTCTTGGCGTATGGATTTTATAGCATCTATACATACTTCATAATTTGCTTCTGCCTCTTTCTGTGTAAGCAAACAATACTTCTGACCAAAAGTAAGCAACTCATCTTTGCAAAACCATACTTTTTTACCTAAAAGTGTCAATGCTGGCTTATCCTTAGGCAGATAAATATTTGTACAAACCACATCATATGCTGGTGCTAAAAAACGATTCTTCATTCCTGCTTCATAGAGTATACCAAAGTTTTTTAGATGGGCATCTCCATTCTTAAGCAAATAATTCATCACTATCATCTTAAAAAACTGTTCCAAGTCACTCTTTTTTTGTGTAGATATTTTACTAATTGCTTTAGCTATCTGTTCATAACTGCCATAATATTTTTTATCTTTATTATGTCCAAACAAAACACAAAACTCTTCAAAGCCATAAAAAGAGTCTGCTTCTTTATTGTAGGTAAACTTATCAACTATAAACAATTTTTTATTTTTTGATAACCAAAATTTAGGCGTATCTATGCCTGCATATCGTAAAGATTTCATGCAAAAATATTCATTTTCTGCTAGATGTGGATACTCCTCACCAAAACTTTTAACGATGTATTCTTTTGATGAAAGCGTTGCCTTATCTTGCAAATTTGCCAATACCTTTGGCTGGACTCCTGCTATAGCAGAATGATTTAAAAACATATTAACAAGTTTAGAAAACAGGTTTTCATCTTCATCATTAATAATATCTTCCAAATCCAACATCACCTCTTCTTTGTCATTACCATCATACGTAATATACCCTTCTATATTTTTAGAAAGATATGTAAAAAGTATGAAGTCATCTAGCTTACCATACTCTTTAATAAGAAGATTCTTTAACATTTCAAAGAGGTATCCCTCTGGCATATGCATGTCAAAAATAGGATGCAAGTGATAATAAGAAGTGTAGCTTTTATTAGAGTATGGCATCGTAAGAGAGATAGGGTTATCTTGTATATAATTAAAGATAAACTCTCGCGTATCTTCATTATAGTCTAATCTACCCGCAGGAGATTTATCTGCAAATATATTCAAAATATACACTCCTTTTGTTAATATTAGTTAACAATATAGCATATTTTTTTATAAATGTAAATTA
>JALWME010000125.1:9689-14754 GCA_027083995.1 Sulfurovum sp. | reverse complement strand
GGTATAGCCGACTTGCATCAGCTTCGTGGACGCGTGGGACGTGGTGGTAAAGAGGGGTACTGCTACTTTATGGTCACAGACAAAGAGCGTCTAACAGACAATGCCAAACGTCGTCTACTGGCACTTGAGTCGCACTCTGATTTAGGCAGTGGTGCAGTACTTGCTTTTCATGATTTGGAGATACGAGGCGGAGGCAACATCATTGGTGAAGCACAGTCTGGTCATATAAAACAGATAGGGTATTCACTTTATCTGCGCATGCTTGAAGATGCCATAAAAGAGCTAAGCGGACAAGACAAAGAGGTAGCACATAATATAGATATGAAGCTCTCCGTAGATGCGTATTTAAATGAAGAGCTTATAGCAGAAGACAGACTAAGATTAGAGCTTTATAGAAGACTCTCTTTATGTGAGAGTACAGGTGAAGTCTATGAGATAGAAGTAGAAATAGCCGATAGATTTGGCAAACTAGATACCATTACCAGACAGTTCATCGATGTTATGGTGATGAAAGTATTGGCACGTCAAAAAGGTATAAGCAAAGTCTCTTCTTATGGAGAAAAGGTATTTATAGAGTTTAGAGATGAGAACAAAGAGCGAGTTGTGCTCAAATCCAATTCTAAAGATGATGATGATATTATTGCTACAGCAATGGAGTATTTGAAGTCTAAAATGATAAAATAACAACCATAACAAGAGAAAAAAGGTAATAAATGTCCCTTATAGATGACGTGTTAAAAGGAAAATATTTTCCTGCTAAAAGTCTAAATAGACATAAAGCGATTATGATTTCTTTGTTTCTTGTATTGGCAGAATTCCTATTCTTTTTTGATTTGATAGAGAGCTATGGCAAAGGGTATCCTGATTCGTGGGTCATCGAGATTGGTACAATGCTTATACTGTTTGCAGTGTATGTTTTGTTTCCTTATATTCTTTCATTGAAGCCTACGATTTATATTACCCTGATAACAGTGATTAGCTTTCTTTTTTTATCTTTATGGTTTGAAGATTTAAATCATGAACTCAGCCTTTTTTACTTAGCCACCGTTCCTATAAGCCTTTTTTATTTTTTGGGTATACAGCAAGCAGTACGCTGGAGTGCAGTTTTATTTGTGATGTTGATGGGCATTGCAGCGGGTCTGTTTTTAGGTTGGATAAGTTTACAATATAGTGCCTCATTGATATTTCAAGTCTCTTTAGGCTTTGGTGTTGTCTCTTTGTGGCATTATATCATAGAGACAGAACGTGACACCTATAAAAATGATCTCTCCACTGCCATGACAGGACAAGAGATACTTTTTAAAGAGGTGCATCACCGTACCAAAAATAATATGCAAGTGATGATGGGATTGCTGGAGACACAATCATTTAAGGTAAAAGACCCCAAATATAAAAAAATGTTTTTAGCCCATGTTGACAGGATAAAAGCAATGAGTGTGGTGCATGAGAATTTATATAATAATGGCAATTATGAAAAAATAGATATGCATAAATATCTAAATGAACTCTCTGTAAATTTACAAAAATTAACCCCTCACACGATACTTACAGATATTGATTTTGTATTTTTAAATATGCGAACCAGTATGAGTTTAGGACTCATCTTCAATGAAGCAGTGTCAAATGCTATAGAACATGCATACACTGGCGGAGTAGGGTATATAGATATTTCTTTTAAGCGTATAGGTAAACAGTGTGTGCTAAGTATCAAGGATTATGGACAAGGTTTTAATATGCATAAAGAGTATCAAACTTTGGGTATGACACTCATAGAAGACTTGAGTGCAGGTCTTCCCAATGGCGGCATGAATATAAAGGTTGACAACGGTACACAAATTCAAATATACTGTGACATTGAAGGGGAATAGAATGGTATTACCAAAACATATAGTGATTGTAGAAGATGAAGCGATTACCCAAAGGTATTTAAAAGATATTTTGGGTCAATATGATGTTGAGATATCTGGGTGTTTTGACAATGCAGCAGATGTAAAAGAGGGACTTAAACATTGTACCTGTGATATGCTTTTGATGGATATCAATATAAAAGGTAGTGTAGATGGTATTCAGTTGGCTAGAGAACTCAATAAGAGTTATACTTTTCCTATTATCTTTATCACCGCACATAATGACGAAGGTACTTTCCAGGAGGCACTAGAACTTACTCCTTATGGATTTATAGAAAAACCTTTTAGTTCTAGAGATATTGTATTTTCTTTACAGCTTGCGTATAAGCGGTATTTGGGAGACCAAAAGAGTACAAAAACGGAAGAAGTGAGTGATTTTATTGTTTTAAATGAGCATTATACATACTCCAAAAACCGTGCTACACTCTATCATCATAATCAGGCAGTAAAATTAAATATCAAACAAAGTAAGCTGATAGAAGTTTTGATACAACATCTCAATAATGCAGTCAGTTATGATGTCTTGACACATAAAATATGGGATAATGCTATTGTCTCAGATTCAGCTTTGCGTACCTTGGTATATGGGGTTCGTAAAGAACTCCCAGATTTACCACTTGTTTCACATAGTAAAGTAGGGTATTGTATAGAAAAAAGAGTTGAATAGTCTCTTTTTGATTTAAGATATTGATTTTTTATAAGACTTTAAAAAAAGAAAAGACTCTTTTTTGCTTCCCTTTTTTCATTTTAATTCATAAGTTTTGACATTTTTTGACATTTTTTCTATTATAATAGGACTGCAATGTTATACAATCATTGAAAAGCCAAACTCATTGTGAGATGAGGACGGAAAGCTTACAGGATTTTATGAAAATTGGATGGGTTACTAGATAGTGAGATTAGTAGTGTATAATGGTATACATTACTAATCTCACTAATCGTTTTCTAAATCAATATATCACATAATTTTGTTTATTTAAAAATGTATACAATATTAAATTCAAGGAGTTATATAGATGGATAGGATAAATAGTTTACCCAATATTGTAGGGTATATAACAAAATATATAGAGAAGGTAATGAAAAAAGTTAGTTATAAAATATTATATACAATATTTATACCTAATTTTATATTTGCATACAATTTCTGTGCATTGCAACCAGCAGGAGGAGATATTAATTGGGATATACAAGATGATGGAAATGCTATTGTTCCATTTTCTTTTACTGCCGGAGATGTGTGGAGTAGTATTGAATATGTTAGTAGTGCAAAACTAAGAGGAAGACATCAGTTTGCAGGTGACTTGGCTGCAGAACTTCGTAGCCCATCGGGTACAAGTGTTATCTTGTTTCGTTTGGGTGACAGTAGATATGGTGAAGGTGCTTCTAGTTGTAGTAAAGCAGATTTTGATATCAGTTTTAGTGATACTGCAGCTGGAACAGATTTATCAGTTGCTGATGAAGCCAATTATTGTACAGGTTTAAATAACAGAGGCGCTGAATCAGTACCTGCCCAACCATACTCTCCTAATTTACCAGATGTTGGTAGTAGCCCTGCATTGCAAGGAACAGCATTGACATATAATTCTGAAGGTCTTACAACCAATAAACTTTCTAATATTGTTGGAGATGATCCATTGTCTGGAGCATGGGGAGTATATATAGAAGATGCATATGCTAATGATATTGGGACAATAGATGAAGTATGTGTAGATATGGATTTTGCATCATTAACATATGATATATGGGTGAGTAAAAATCCTACATGTACAGATAAAATTGATACAGAATCTTTCACATATGGGGAAACTGTATATATGTGTTATGAAGCCTCTAATCAAGCAACACAAAGTTTTGTATTTCAAAGTGAGACAAATAACCATGGTGTTACATTGAGTACAGATTTGTTAGGAACTTATGAAAATAAATATACAGGAACAACAACACAAAAAATTGCGTATCGTACATTAACAGCGGGAAGTACTACATTACCAACAGGAACAAATACTTTGACAGGAAGTATCACTGTTGAAGGAAATGATGCATTTTTTTCAGCAGGTAAAACACTTACGACAAGTGAAAGCGTAACTATTATTGTAGGTGCCGCTCCAACTATTACTACAACTACACCGATTGAAGGAGATAATGTCGTTAATGTATCAGAAGCTGGTACAGTAAGTATTTTAGGGAGTACAACGGATGTTGAGGCTGGTCAAACAGTAACAGTAACTATTACTGATAGCTTAGGCGCTAGTGTTACAACAACAGCAACTGTTGCTGCAGATGGAACTTGGATAGCTACAGATGTAGATGTGTCAAGCTTAAATGAGGGTACATTAACTGTTTCCCCTACAGTTAGTAATGTAGCAGGAACATCTGCAACAGATAGTGATAATGTTGTAAAAGATACCACAGCACCAACATTAGTACTAGATGGACCAACCACAGCAGATGATGTACTCAATGCAGTAGAAGCAGGAAGTGATCTTGTGGTTACAGGAACAACAGATGCAGAAGATGGACAAATAGTTACTGTAAATGTTGGAGGGGTAGATTACACAGCAACCGTATCAGGCGGAACCTATTCTGTTACTGTACCAGTAGCAGACCTTGCAGCACTTCCAGAAGGAGTAGTGGCTATTACAGCAGATGTGACAGATGCAGCAGGAAACCCTGCAACACAAGCCACAGATAATTTTCTAAAAGATTCAACCCCACCAAGTGCTCCAACAGTGAGTATTAATGATGGTGGAGATGGTGTACTTAGTGCTGCAGAGATAGCAGCAGGAGTTACAGCAGATATTACACTTCCAGCAGATGCGGCTGCAGGAGATACGTTAGATGTAGATACCGATGGTGATGGTATCCCAGATGTTACAGTAGTACTTAGTGCTGCAGATATCACAGCAGGTGTGGTAACGATTACTGTACCACCAGCAGATATCCCAGCAGATGGTGTCTTAACAGTGGCAGCTGAGATTACAGATCCAGCAGGAAATACAAGTCCATCAGCCAATGATACAAGTGCAACAGATTCAACCCCACCAAGTGCTCCAACAGTGAGTATTAATGATGGTGGAGATGGTGTACTTAGTGCTGCAGAGATAGCAGCAGGAGTTACAGCAGATATTACACTTCCAGCAGATGCGGCTGCAGGA
>JALWME010000125.1:0-9589 GCA_027083995.1 Sulfurovum sp. | reverse complement strand
AGATTCAACCCCACCAAGTGCTCCAACAGTGAGTATTAATGATGGTGGAGATGGTGTACTTAGTGCTGCAGAGATAGCAGCAGGAGTTACAGCAGATATTACACTTCCAGCAGATGCGGCTGCAGGAGATACGTTAGATGTAGATACCGATGGTGATGGTATCCCAGATGTTACAGTAGTACTTAGTGCTGCAGATATCACAGCAGGTGTGGTAACGATTACTGTACCACCAGCAGATATCCCAGCAGATGGTGTCTTAACAGTGGCAGCTGAGATTACAGATCCAGCAGGAAATACAAGTCCATCAGCCAATGATACAAGTGCAACAGATTCAACCCCACCAAGTGTAGCAGAGGATAATGCAACAGGCACACTAGGTAACCCAGTAGTGGTAGATGTGTTAGCCAATGATGATACTGTTGATCCAACCACAGTTAAAATCGTAGACCCAACTACTGGTGACCCAGTGACTGAATTGATAGTACCAGGTGAAGGAACATGGAGTGTAGATCCAGTGACAGGTGCAATTACATTTACACCAGAAGTAGGATTCACAGGTGATCCAACACCAATTAGTTATACTGCAGTTGATATGAGTGCTAACCTATCAAATGCTGTGAATGTGGGAGTGGATTATATACAAGTACCAGCAGATGATAATGCAACAGGTACACTAGGTACCCCAGTGACAGTAGATGTCTTAGCCAATGATGATACTGTTGATCCAACCACAGTTAAAATCGTAGATCCAGCTACTGGTGACCTAGTGACTGAATTGATAGTACCAGGTGAAGGAACATGGAATGTAGATCCAGCGACAGGTGCAATTACATTCACCCTAGAGGTAGGATTTACAGGTGATCCAACACCAATTAGTTATACTGCAGAAGATAACAATGGTAATGCTATTAATCCTACAAAAGTAACAGTGGATTATCCTCAATCATTAGAAGATGATGAACGTTCAGGTGTTGCTGGTAACCCAATAAGTCTAAATGCTATAAGCAATGACAATGATATCAATGTAAGTAGTATGGACTTTGATGCAGCAAGTGTTGGTGGTGTAGGTAAGGATACTGATGGCGATGGTGATATTGATGAAGTAACTGTTGATGGCGAAGGTGTATGGAGTGTAGATGAGAATGGTGTTGTGACATTTACACCAGAAGATGGATTTGCTGATAGTCCAACACCAATAAAATACTTTGCTAAAGACAATTTAGGGAATAAGATAGCCCCAGCAACAATAACACTTTCATATACAGCATCTATTGGTGCTGTTGATGATGGTACGATTACAATAACACATTATGGTGCTACAACTATAGATGTACTTGGTAATGATAATTATGATGGAGAGGTTACAATTGAAATTGTTGAACAACCTGAACATGGGACAGCAGTAGTAGTCATTGGAGAGGATGGAAAACCGTATGTACAATATACGCCAGATCCAGATTATAATAATGCCCCAGATTCATTTAGATATACTATCACAGATGCTAATGGACAGACAGCAAGTGCTACGGTAGCATTAGATATTCAATGTGGAAGTAGTCAGACTTCAGATGGAGGGGATGCTATGAGTACAGTAAGTATCCTTATAATGATGTTCTTTACACTTATGTTAGGACTGTATTTTGTAAGAAAAGAAGATAAAAGAGGAGAAGCATAATGAAAACTTTATTAAAAAGAACAATACTAGGACTTGCGTTACTGAGTACCTATAACTATGCAGGAGGGAAAGCTGTAGATCTAGTAGAAGCAGAAGTACTGCCTATACCAGAAGATAGTTCTCCTTGGTATTTAGGAGCAGGGCTTGTTGCAGCCAAATTTCATGCCTGTGGGAATAATTGTGACTATGAAGACCTTACCTATGGAGCCATGCTAAGAGGTGGGTATGATTTTAATCAATACTTTGGATTGGAAGCCAGAGGTATGAGAACTTTCTTGGATGAAGGACCTTTTGGAGGTGTGCCACTTCAACATATAGGACTCTATGCTAAACCACAATATCCTCTTGCTGAACGTGTTAATGCTTATGCATTATTAGGGTATGGCTATACAGAAAATCTTGGTAATGGAGCACGATTAAACTATTTTGATAATGGACATGGTTTCTCAGCAGGACTAGGACTGGAGTATGACCTCTCAGATAAAGATGGAGACTTTGAAGATAAAGCCAACTACGACAGAATGTTTGATGGCCATGCCGACCAAGGTATAGGATGGTCACTCTTTGCTGATTATCAACGACTGCTTATTAAGTCTGATGTACCTGATATGGATGTTATATCTGTGGGTTTAAGATATGACTTTTAGACTCTTGTTTTTTATTATATTAAACTTCAGTTAACTACACTCAAGTATACTACTCTTCATTAAACATGCAGGAGAAAAACTTGAGCCAAATTATAGAAAACATTAAAACAGAAATAGCCAAAGTTTTGGTTGGTCAAGAGAAGATGGTGGAGGGCTTGCTTGCAGGACTGCTTTGCCGTGGGCATATACTTCTTGAAGGAGTACCAGGCCTGGCAAAGACCACTGCAGTGAATGCTCTAGCCAAGAGTTTGGGACTAGACTTTAAGCGTGTACAGTTTACCCCAGACCTACTTCCTTCAGATATCATAGGTACAGAGATATATGATCCTTCTAACAATACGTTTAAAATCAAACATGGTCCTATATTTACCAACCTCTTGCTGGCTGATGAGATAAACAGAGCACCTGCGAAGGTGCAGTCTGCTTTGCTTGAAGTGATGCAAGAACGACAAGTGACCATTGGCGATGAAACTTTTAAAATAGACTTACCGTTTTTAGTAATGGCAACACAAAATCCCGTTGAACAAGAAGGAGCATACGAACTTCCTGAAGCACAGTTAGACAGGTTTATGATGAAGTTGGTAGTGGGCTATAACACCAAAGAAGAAGAGCTTGAAATTGCACGTCGTGTAGCCAATAATAGCTTTGGAGATATCCAGCAAGTTGCAACCATAGAAGACCTAAATCGCATACGTGAAGAAGCACTACAGATACATATGGATGAGGAGATTGAAGCATACATCATAGAACTTGTAGCTGCCACACGTGATCCTAAAGCATATGGGTTAGAAGAGCTTGAGGCTTATATAGAGTTTGGGGCGAGTCCAAGAGCAAGTATAGATATGTATAAAGCATCTCGTGCCATAGCCTATCTTAAAGGACAAGATTATGTCTCTCCTCTTGAGATAGCATATATTGCAAAAGAGATACTGCGTCATAGGATTATCCTCTCTTATGAAGCACAGGCTGAAGAGGTGACTACAGATGAAATTATAGAGAAAATTTTAGTGGCAGTACCTATTCCGTAAGATGAATAATATGATGAATAAAACTGAGGCGATAGCCGAAGCTTTAGTAAGAGGAATTGAAAAAGAGCTTTGCTCATTTTCAAGGAGACAGATATGAGTAACAAAGCGGTTAAAAAGATTATCTTAAAAACCAAAAAGCAAGTCTATGGAGATATGCTTGGTAATAATGCTTCACTTTTTCAGGGCGAAGGCTTTGAATTTGCAGAGTTACGTGAGTATGTCTATGGTGATGATATCCGTAAAATAGACTGGAAAACCACTGCCAAACTAGGCAAACCTTTTGTAAAAGTATATAAAGAAGAACGTGAGCTTAATGTAGTAGTGGTATCTATGCTTTCTGGTTCTATGTATTTTGGTACAGTCAAACAAAAGTCAGATATAGCAGCTGAAGTGGTAGCTACCTTGGGATTTTCTGCTGTTAAAAATTCAGATTTGTTTTCTCATATGATATTTGCAGACAAGATGTATGACTTATCTAAGCCAAGTAAGAAGCTTTTCG
Source organism: Sulfurovum sp. (assembly GCA_027083995.1). The sequence continues at coordinate 5,740 of JALWME010000125.1, read as the reverse complement.
CTGTCCATAAGGCAGTAGAAGATGTAGCAGTATTTGACCCTTTGGGAAAAGAGGCAGATTTTGGCACACTTGTTCAGACACTTGTATCACGCTTAAAAAAGAAGGCATTGTTGTTTATAGTCTCTGATTTTGTGGGTGAGATGGACTTGAAGTTATTGGCTAAGAAACATGATGTTTTTGCAGTGATGGTACGAGACAGATTTGAAGAGAACCCTTCTGAGCTTGGGTATTTGAGGCTGATAGACATGGAGACAAAACAAAGTTTTGAAGGTGATATAGACAGCAATACGCTGAAAAATTATAAAAAAGCACTACATGACAACGATGAGAAGCTTTACAAACAATTTAAAAAACAAGGTGTGCGGTTTACGAAAATATACACAGATGAAGAACCTACCTTAAAACTTATGAAGAAGATGCGATGAATGAAAATAATATAAGTACACAATTACGTGACATAAAACCATTACTTGAAATACCTGACAGCTCTCATTATATCTATTGGGGAGTTATTATATTTGTAGCGTTATTGCTTTTTGGTATTGTATTTTTTGTGCTTAAGAAGCTTTGGGAAAATAGAAAAATAAATCTTGCCAAAGAGTATTTGGAAGCACTCAAAAAAATAGATTGGAAGGACAGTAAAAAGTCAGCCTATGAAGCTACACATTATGCGAGGCTTTTAGCAACAGATGAGAGAAAAAAAGAGTTGTTTTCACAACTTGAACCAATGTTAGAACAGTATAAATATAAAAAAGTGGTGGGTGAAATAGACCCTGATACACAAAATAAATTTAATCTTTATGTGCAGGTGGCAGATGAACGGGTTTAGTTTTGAATATCCATTATTATTGTTAGTCATTGTACTTTTTGTGTTGTGTGCAAAGTTTTGTAAAGAGAGAAGCAGGGCTATATTTTTTCCTCATGTAAAAACGCTCATGGCACAAGGGAAAAAAAGTTCTTCCTGGATGAGCTTTTTAAAGTGGATGGGTATAGTATCTGCGGTGATTGCATTGGCTTCTCCTGTGATTACAAAAACCTACTCCAATACCAAAAAAGAAGGCAGAGATATTGTTCTTATCATAGATTCGTCAGACTCTATGCGTCAGCGTGGTTTTGATCTTGCAGATCCTTGGAAAAACAAGTTTGATGTTGTCAAAGAAGTGGTTTCTGATTTTATTGAAGAGCGTGAGAATGACCGTATTGGTATGGTCACATTTGCAGATATTGCTTTTATTGCTTCACCACTGACTTTTGAAAAAAAGTTTTTAACCGATATTACCAAAATGCAGGAGATGGGCGTAGCAGGGAAACGTACAGCCATTAATGATGCTATAGTGCAGAGTTATAATCTGCTCACAAAAAGTAAAGCCAAATCTAAAATAGCCATCCTGCTCACCGATGGTGTAGACAATATGTCTAAAGTACCTTTTGGGGATGTGATAAATATGATAGAAAAACGTGATATCAAACTTTATGCTATTGGTATAGGTAATGAACTTGATTATAATGGTGCCTACCTAAATATCCTCGCCAAAGCGGGGAAAGGTATGGCGTTTGCAGCACATGATGCCAGTACACTTGCACAAATCTATAAAGAGATAGACAAATTAGAGGCTACAAAAATAGATGATAAAAAGATAGTACAGCATACCTATCTTTATATTTATCCGCTGTTTTTAGCGATTCTTTCTTTGTTATTGTTTGTTTATTTTAGAAATGTCAGGGGATTATAGATGAGTTTTGTATATCCACAGTTTTTTTGGGCGATGGTAGTCCCATTTGTACTTTTTGCTTTTTTGTTGACAACAAATAAAGAGAGACTTTCTCGGATATTTGATGAGAAGGTACTCAAACGTCTGTCTGCTTCAGATGAAAGTTTGCCTATGGTTGCACGTAATGTGTTAATGCTTTTGAGTATATTTATGATGATAGTTGCACTGGCACGTCCTGTGATAGAACTAGGAGATAAAAAAGTAGAAGTCCAAGGACTTACTTTGTTAACTGCACTTGATATCTCTGGTTCTATGCGAAGTACAGATGTCTATCCTAACCGTTTAGAGTTTGCAAAGAAGAAGATGACTGCACTTTTTGATGCCATGCCTAGTGATGAGATAGGGGTAATGGCATTTGCCTATAGTCCTTTTGTATTGGCACCATTTTCTACGGACAAAGAGACACTCAAGATGATGATAGAAGGTGTAGATGATACTTATATCAATATGGGTTCAACAGACTTCTCGGCACTGGCTGAATTGGCATCTGTCACACTAAAAGATAAAAAACCTAAAATTCTTGTACTTTTTACTGATGGAGGAGACAAAGAAGCCATAGCAGGTTTTGCAGATATACTTGAAGCGGAAAATATAGATCTTTATGTGGTACTTGTGGGTACCCAAAAAGGTTCACCTGTCATAGATGAGAATGGTAATCCCTATACACAAAAAGATGGCACCATTGCCATTACCCAAAGAAATGATGCCTTGGGTGCAGTAGCAAAAGAAAATAATGGTGCCTTTGTAGTAGCAGGTGCAGGAAAAAAAGACATAGAAGAACTTGTCTCTAGTATGAAAAGCAAATACAAGGACCAACAGCAATCAGAAGTAACGGTCAAAGAACGTGTAGAGTATTTTTACTATCCTCTTGGTTTGGGGTTGGTATTTTTACTGTTTGGTTTGAGCTCACTTCCAAAAAGGAGACAATCATGAAAAGAGTATGGATTTTTGTATGTTTTTCTTTGCTGCAAGTGCAAGCAGGCATGACTGATTTTAAAACGATTGAAAAAGCCAAGCAGGCGTATGATGCCAAGGACTATAGTAAATCAGCAACATTGTTACAAAACCTAGATGCCAAGAGTGCACAAAAAGAGTATAACATCGGTAATGCTTTGTATAAAGATAACAAATATGATGAAGCTATAGAAGCATATAAAAGAGCAGAAGGTATAGATGAAGCCAGAAAGTTGCACAATATTGGAAATAGTTATTTTCAAAAAAAAGAGTGGGATAAAGCCATAGAGCATTATGAAAAGGCACTAAAAATAAAAGAAGACGAAGATACAAGATTTAACCTAGAGTTGGCCAAAAAACAGAAACAAAAAGAAGAAAAGAAAAAGAAACAAGATAAAAAAAACGATAAAAATAAAGAGAACAAAAAAGATAAAGACAAGAAGAAAAAAGAGCAAAATAAAGAGCAACAAAAGAACCAGAACAAACAAAAAAAAGATGATAAAAAGAAGCAGGATAAACAGAAAAAAGATGAGAAAAACAAAGAGGGCAAAAAGAAGAAAGACGATAAGAAAAAAAAGGGCAACAAAGAGAAAAAAGAAGAGGATAAAAAGAAAGAAAATGATAAAAAAAATAAACCCAAAGATAAACAAGGTGATAAATCTTCTGCTAAACCAAACAAACAAAAGAAGATGAGCAAAGAAGACAAGCTTAGAGAACAAGAGTTAAAACGTCTGATGAAAAAGATGCAAAAAGGCAAAACACCTACAATGATGTATCAGATGGGTACCAGTAAAAAGCCTAGAAAGGATGAAGATGTTAAACCATGGTAGAAAAAAATTAAAAATTAAAAATGAAAAATTAAAAATGATAGGAAAACTATTTTTAACACTATTCACTATTCACTATTCACTATTCACTCTTTTGAGTGCGGCAAGTGTAGAGGCTACAGTAGATACACAAGAAGTAGTCAAGGGTAATCCTGTACAACTCAACATCAAGGCTGTAGGGAAAGCTGTTGCATTTCCTAGAATAAACCAAATCAATGGTATGAATGTAACAAGCACAGGTACCTCCAAATCAAGCTCTATGAGTATCACTTCTAGTGGTATGGTAAGTGAAACATATACAGTAAAAAAGTATGTTTTTGTGCCAGATAGAGATATGACTATTCCTGCATATACAGTGAACATTTCAGGTAAAAAATACAAGACAAAACCCATAGAGATTAAAGTTGTGCAGTCACAAGCACCAACGGTACAAAAAAATGCCAAGTTCTCTTTTGTGTTGAAGTCTGATAAGAAATCTGTCTATGTAGGAGAGACGTTTGTAATGACACTTTACATTTCGGTATCCAATGATTTAAGGGGTGTGCAGATAGGAAATTTTGTAGAACCCACTTCGAATGACTTCTTTATAAAAGCCATAGATGGACAAAAGGAGTACCAAACAAAAGATGCTTCCGTTATAGAAAAACAGTACATAGTGACTGCTAAAAAAGAGGGTAATTTTACCATCGGTTCTGCTTCAGCCAAATTAGGGCAAGTCGATAGAAGCAGACAGGACATCTTTGGTAGGTATGGCATACGTTGGTCAAATATAGTCTCTAATACTTTAGATATAGAAGTAAAAGTACAAGAAAAAGAGAGTGATTTGGTAGGTGATTTTAGCTTAGATGCCAAGATAGACAGCCAAAAGGTAAAAGCCAATAAACCTGTCAACCTCACAATAAAGATAGAGGGTAAAGGTAACTTGGAGGATTTTGAGTTTCCCAAATATGAGATAGACGGAGTGACGATATACTCAGATAAAGCAAAAGTACAGAGTCACTTAGCAGGTACAGCATTTGTGAGTACGTATACCAAAAGTTTTGCATTTATCGCAGAAGAAGATTTCACGATACCCAAGCGTAGTATCTCTGTATACAATCCCAACACTAAAGAGACAAAAGTCTTAGAAGTGGCGTCGTACCATGTGAATGTTGAAGGTAAAAAAGTATCTACTAAACAAGCAACATCAAATAGTACAGAAAATAAAGAGCCCCAGGCAGACAAAATCAAAGAGATAAATGTAGAGAAAAAAATAGAACTAAAGTCTGTTGTGCCATGGTGGATGCTTGTTTTGGCATTTGTGCTAGGGATGCTTACTTTGTATCTGCTACAGGTTTTACCAAGACTATGGCAAAGAAAAGAACGAAACTATAAAGATTCCGATGCCTTAAAAATACTCTACTCTCATATCAGCGAAGACAAAGCGGTAGAAGAGATGGTACGTAAACTTTATGCCAAAAAGAGTGGAGACAAGTCTGTACAGATAGACAAAAAAGAACTTAAAGAGATGCTGGAACGTTTTAGGGGATAATGGCCTGAAAAATCAAGACAATAATTTATTCAGATTCATTTCCACCACTATTATGTCGAAAGCCTTATTCTTTCAAGATAAAGATGCATCGGTTTTTGATAGTTTATCGATGAATTAAATCTCTTGAAATTGGATGCAATGAAAAAACGTGAGGCTGAAAACCTAAGCAAAGCACGGTAAGTAGTTGCAAAAGAGGGTTTGTCTACAAATGACTGTAAAGATGTTAAAAAAGTGTCTCAATTGCTCTATTTTTGCAACAAAATCAGGACATTATCCTCCAAAAATAGCAGATTGTTGTTAAATATTTCTAATACTCTCCTTTGTTTGGGCTATGAGTTTAGGTGTAACAGAGAGTGTATTTAGTCCAAGTGATAGGAGTTTTTTTATGGCTTTTGTGTTGGATGCGAGTTCTCCACAGATACTTACAGGTTTTGTAGTTTGTTTGAGTATATTGTCAATGGCAGAAAAGACAACAGGAGAGAGAGTATCGGTTTTCAATAGAGGATGCGTGCGTTCTGTAGCGAAGAGGTATTGTGTGAGGTCATTAGTTCCTATGGAGTAAAAGTCTACTATTTTGTTAAAATCTTTCATAAGAAAAAGTACGGAAGGTACTTCAATCATAATACCAAAGCGTACATTTGAGATGTCTATTTGGT
>JALWME010000124.1 GCA_027083995.1 Sulfurovum sp. | reverse complement strand
ATGCCTGCTTTTTCAAAAGACTTTAGGGCTTTTTCATAGCTGTAAACAAAGTATTTTCCCTCTTCTCCTTCGGTGTCTGCATCTGAAGCAGAGTAGAAGAGTCCATCTTGGCTCATCTTCTTCAGCATAAAGTCCAAAGTCTCAAAAGCCACATCTTTGTAAAAGTCGTTACCAGAGATATGGTAGGCTTTGAGGTAGGTTTGGGAAAGCAGGGCATTGTCATAGGTCATCTTCTCAAAATGTGGTACTAGCCATTCGTTGTCTGTAGAGTAGCGACAAAAACCACCATCTACCAAGTCACGTAACCCACCTTTTGCCATGGACGAGAGTGAGAAGAGTGCCATGTTGAGTGTCTCTTTGTCTCCTGTTATTTTGTAAACATCTAAGAGAAGGTCAAGCATGGAAGCTTGTGGAAACTTGGGAGCTTTGTTAAATCCTCCATGTTCGGAGTCAAAAAGTTGTTTGGCTTGGTCTTCTACACGCTTGATGATGCTGAGGTCAAGTTTAGTAGCTTGTATTTTGTTTTCTTTTGGGTTTAAAAAACGTAAGATTTCATCTGCTTTTTGAGTGAGAAGGTCTTTTTCATTTTTATATTTGTCGGCTATGACTTCCAAAAGTGAAGGAAAGCTCATCATACCATAGCGTGGTTCAGGAGGTATGTAGGTGGCTGAGTAAAAAGGTTTTAGCTCTTCAGTTAAAAAGATGGAAGTCGGCCATCCTCCAGGGCGTTGGTTCATGAGTTGGTAGACTTCTTGGAAGTGTTTGTCTATGTCAGGACGCTCTTCACGGTCAACTTTTATGCTGATGAAATGCTCATTGAGTATTTTGGCGGTGGCTTTGTCTTCAAAAGATTCATGTTCCATGACATGACACCAGTGACATGAGCTATAACCGATAGAAAGAAAGACAGGCTTGTGTTCTTTTAAAGCTTTAGCAAAAGCTTCTTCTCCCCAGGGAAACCAGTCCACAGGATTGTCTGCGTGTTGCTGAAGGTAAGGTGAGTGTTCATTTTTTAAATGGTTTTGCAAGTGTAGATTCCTTTCAGTCATACCATTAATGTGCCTCTATTATTATGTAAGTTTTGTTACTATTACACAGCTTATACACAAATAGTACAATAGAATACTATAAAAGTTTGACAGATAAGGATAAAAATGCAAAATTTAATCAAAAAGTTACTACTGACAAGTATACTTTTTAGTACTTTCGTTTTTGGAGGTTTTGGCTCTGCGTTGAATAATCAGAAATTTTTATCTCCAGATGAGGCATTTCAAGTGACTGCCGTACTCAAAGATGGTGTCATTCAAACCAAAATAGCCATAGGTAAACATATACATGTCTATGATGACAAGACTTTACGCTACCGTATCATCTCACCTCAGCTAGTAGAACTCGCCGTAAACAAGCCTACATCCCATAATTTTGATGGAGATATGGTCTTTGAGAAAGAGATTTTAGTAGACATTCCTGTTACAGACATCACAAGCAAGGTAAAAGGAGACTATACCTTGGAGATAGAATTTTTAGGGTGTTCTGATGCAGGCATTTGTTACCAACCTATCAAAAAATCATTTAATTTTAAAGGTGTAGAGCTTGGTACTCTAGATAAAATAAAACAACTTGTAAAAGAGGGTAATGCAGCCAAGATTGTCGATGTGCTTGTAAATGAGAGTTCGTTATTTGTGTTGTTTCTTTTCTTCATTTTTGGTTTACTACTTTCTCTTACACCGTGTATTTTTCCTATGATTCCTATCTTGTCATCTATTATTATCTCACAGCAATCAGGAGACGAAAAACCAAGTATGGGCAAGGCATTTTTTACATCGTTGATGTATGTACTTGCCATGGCATTGACCTATACGGTGGTAGGTTTGGTTGCAGGTCTTTTAGGGGCTGACTTGCAAGCTGCGATGCAAAATCCATGGGTATTGACGATATTCTCAGGGGTATTTATAGCTCTTGCACTCTCACTATTTGGATATTTCGAGATAGGACTACCTGCTGCATGGCAGTCAAAGTTAAGCAAAGTAAGTGATGATGCACAGGGTAAGGGTATGATGGGTACAGTGGTAATGGGGGCATTGTCTGCTCTTATTGTAGGGCCTTGCACGGCTGCTCCTATCTCTGGAGCTGTACTTTTTATTTCCCATACGGGTGATGCTTTGCTTGGCGGGGCTGCTCTCTTTGTGATGAGTATGGGTATGGGTATGCCATTGCTTCTAGTAGGGCTTGGTGCTGGTAAGTTTATGCCTAGACCAGGAGGTTGGATGACACGTATATCTCAGGTCTTTGGTGTGATGATGTTGGCACTTGCCATTTTTATGCTCTCACGCATACTCCCGGCAGGATTTACCATGGTCTTATGGGCATTACTCTTTATGGGAACAGCTTTGTACATGGGTGTATTTGCCAGCAAAGAAGGAGAAGGTGCTATGAAGCTCTTCAGACTTTTTGCATTAGTACTTTTACTCTATGGTATGGCACTTTTTATGGGAGCAGTATCAGGGGCAGATTCACTATTGCGTCCATTTGAGAAATTTACTTCAGGAGTGGGTAGTACTCGTGTAGTAGTAGAAAACAAAAAAGAGCACTTAGGCTACTCTGTAGCACGCCTCATGAAAGAGGTGAAGGCCTCAGATAAACCTGTGGTAGTAGATTTTGGGAAAGACAGTTGCACAGCGTGTACAGAGTTAGAAGAGATTACTTTCCCAGACGCCCGTGTGCAAGAACAGTTAAAAAAATTTACCTTTATAAAAGTTGACCTTACAGCCAACAGTGATGATGACAAAGCTCTACTAAAAGAGTATGGACTCTTTGGCACCCCAAATATCATCTTCTTTGATAAAAATAATACATATCTACCTCAGAAATCTTTGACTGGTTTTATACCACCTGAGGATTTTGCTAAACATTTGGAGAGTATAGCAGAGTAAAAGCCGTTTACTCTTGAGGTTTAAAATCCAAAGAGATAGAGTTGACACAGTGACGTACACTTTTGTCTGTCATCCCCTCTCCTTTAAATACATGTCCTAGGTGACCTTCACAGTTGGCACATACGATTTCTATACGGCTTCCATCTGCATCTGGTACTTCTTTGACTGCACCCTCACATGCATCGTCAAAACTTGGCCATCCTGTAAAAGAATCAAACTTTGCAGATGAAGGGAAAAGGTCTGCATTGCATTGACGACATGTGTATATACCTGTACCATCAAAGTTCCAGTATTTACCAGTAAAAGAACGTTCTGTTCCTTTATGTAGAATAACGTGTTTTTCTTCTGCACTTAGTTCATTGTATGCCATGGATATTTCCTTGTATTGATTTTTACGCTATAGTATAAGTTACTAAAGGTCTTCAGATGTAGCATCTGTTGTGTAGACACCCGTAAGCTTTTTCCATATGATAGAAGCATTGAGACCAAACCATATGAGCAGACCCACACCAATAGTAGCAGCCCAGCCTGCCTGTTCAAACTCTGCTACATCTATAATATTGTACTGTTGTAAACCCCATATAAATGCTCCGATGATAATGACCGTAATTAAAGCACCAAAAAATCCCAAACTTTGGAAAATAGACTTAATAGCCAGTAACCAAAGTGCCATCATAATGAGGATACCAAAGGGTTTAAAGCCAGAGAGGATATCATCTACATTTGAGATGTAGTGTATGAAATGGTGCCCAGATGGGTTCCATGTACCAAGGGCAAGAG
>JALWME010000123.1 GCA_027083995.1 Sulfurovum sp. | reverse complement strand
CCAATAACAAAATAACTGTAGCCAATAAAGTACTCTTGGTACCCTTTGGTGAAAGCAATCCTCTGCCAAAGTTTTTAAGTAACTGGATAAACAAAGTTTTTTATGACAACGCTATAGACTATCAGGCAAGTTCAAATGTTATAGACTACGTTATAGATGATACTACCTATAGAAATGCCATATGTTTTGAAGCTACCTCAGAACAACTTTATGCCAAAGACAAATTTGGATCATACCCTAAAAACATGATTGTTTTAAGTAACAATGGATGGTTTGCACCCTCCATAGAACCCACCTTGCAAAAGCTGCTTTTGCAATACTATAGCAAGAAATATGGCACAACTATCTACCATGCTGTAAATATGTCAGAATCGTATGTCATACAAGATGGAAAGAGTTTAAAGATAAAACCGTGACGCTGCAAGAAGTTTGAGGCTATGGCGTATTCTTTCTTCTAATTCTTCTGTATGCTCACACAAAAGTGCTGTGATATCTACATCATGGGCAGACTGTTTTTTGATGGCTTCTAAAATCTCTTTACGCTCTTTACAGTTTCTGTATTCTCGTAAAGGTTTTAAAAGAATGTTGAGTTCTTCTGCAATGGTTTTAGTTTTTTTCTCTCCAATAATATGGTAAAAATCTTCCAAAAGTGTCTGTAGTGAATCCATAGAAGTATAAAGTACTTCAAGCATCTCTTCATCATACCCCTCTTGTGACTTTGCAAGTAATGCCTCCAAAGCATCTAATCGTTCTCTTGCTACCTTTAGAACTTCCTCTTCCAATGCAATACAAGGATGCCTATCTGGCTCCTGTACTTCTCTTGTGAGTATCTGTACCAACTGCAAAAAAGGCTGGTCATGAAACATTTGTGAGACCGCACGATGTTCTTGGTAGATAAAATCTTTTAGTTCTTCTTGGAGCTTGGACTTGATATCTTTACTGATGTCTTGATTTGCCTCATACAGCTCATCTAAAAAATAGAGATAACGCAAAAGCTTTGTCTCTTCATGGTAGTGCAGTAACATATTGATGCAGACACGATGAATATTGGGGCTAAAATATGATGAAAAGTATTCTAGCAGTGTGGCAGAACGCCGCATAATCACACGCAAACGATGCAAAGAAGCAGAAAAGTGTTTATGTTGGTAGCTTGATTTATAGTGGCGTAACAGACGAAGGTTTCTGTAGAGTACCAGTGCTACACCATCACGTACATAGATACGTTTTGGCACTTGCCAAAAAAAGAGATTTGAAGGCTCATAAGCATCAATCTGGTCAAAAAGCTTATCAATGCTGTATTCCATTACCTCTGTACACAATGCCAGAGACTTGTCACTATATTTTTCATCTTGATTGATGGCTTTTAGCATCAGAGGCTGTAAAGAGTGTAAGGTCTGTGACTCTCCTGTGCTTTTACCTTCTATTTCATATGCTACAAGTACATAAAGCCCTTTAAGGTTTTTTAAGTACTTCATGACAACAAATTTTTGATTGTCTATCTCTAGTGTATGTGTTTTTTTTACAACTTTTTTACCTATGCGTTTACTACGTGCCAACTTATACTCTGCTTGCGTAACTTCAGTTTTTTCCTCCTTTGCTTCAGAGTCTACTGTTACTTTTACATAAGTATCAGGAAAAGTTTTAAGATAATAACATGCTTCATAGCTATCACTTTGGATACTGGCTTGTACATAAAACAGTTCTGTTTTCACAGTCTCAAATATCTGTTTTTCAAGCCATCGTTCAATATCAGGTGATACAGAAAATATACGTTGCATTTCATTCATACTTTGATTTTAGCCAAGAAATCTTAAATAAAAAATCTTACATACCTGGCGGGTTAATACATAAGAACTCTTAACTATATGATGCTACAATCAATAAATCACACAAAAGAAAATAATGAATCTAAAAAACTTCTACCTTGCACCCATAAAAGGCTACCAGTATTTCTCCAAAATGCTTCCTGCTTCGTGTCGGTACTACCCTACCTGTTCTGAGTATGCATCATGGCAATTTGAGTTCAATGCTCCACATAAAGCATTTGGGGCTACAAGCTTACGTATACTACGCTGCAACCAATTTTTTAAAGGAGGCATAGACTATCCTGTAATAGACTTTATCCCTTCCAAACCCCTGTTTTCACTCAACCCTAAACCCTTTTATGGCAGAATAAACATTACTTATTGGCTTATACCCAAAACAAAAAACAGTTACTACATCGTAAAGGATTTTAATGCAATTAAACGCTCCACTTGACATGCACTTACACCTTCGGGATGGAGAAATGTTGGAAAATATTGCAAAATATTCAGCCCAGACATTTTCAGGGGCTATCATCATGCCAAATCTTGTACCCCCAGTGAGTACAAAAAAAGAAGTCATTGCCTATAAACATCGTATCATCAAAGCTATAGGAGATGAAACATTTACGCCTTATATGACACTCTTCTTTAAGCCTAGCTACGACAAAGCATTCCTAGCCTCTGTCAAAGATGTCATTACTGCCATCAAACTCTACCCTGCAGGTATCACTACCAACTCAGAAGGTGGCGTAAGTGGTTTTGATATAGAGGAGTTACGTCCTTGTCTTGAAGCCATGAGCGAACTAGATATACCCTTATGTGTACATGGTGAGACCAATGGTTTTGTGATGGACAGAGAAGCTGAATTTGTAAGTATCTACGAACGTCTGGCCACTGCTTTTCCAAAACTCAAAATCATCATGGAGCATATCACGACAAAAGAGAGTGTAGACGCACTTGATAGATTTGACAACCTTTATGCCACTATCACTGTACATCATCTGCTCATCACTCTAGATGATGTAGCAGGAGGTATGCTCAAACCTCATCTTTTTTGTAAACCTATAGCCAAACGTCCAGAAGATAAATCTGCACTGTTGAAAGTAGCATTGTCCGCCCATCCCAAAGTGATGTTTGGCTCAGATTCTGCACCACACCCTAAGCATGCAAAAGAGGCATGTGGTTGTGCAGCAGGTGTCTTTACTGCACCTATTGCTTTACAGGTGTTGGCAGAACTTTTTGAAAAACACAATCGTTTAGACAATTTACAAGCCTTTATTTCAGAAAATGCTCAACATATCTATGACATCAATGTCCCCGAAAAAGTAGTCACATTAGAGAAAAAACCTTTTATTGTTCCTTCGCACTACAATGGAGTAGTGCCTATGTATGCAGATGAAGTGTTAGCCTATACTGTTAAGTAATTTTCTATCATACATAGTATCAGATGCAATAACATTAAAAATGGTAACATTGTCAAGCATATTACTAAAAAATATGGACTCTGATATCTATATGTAAAAATAATTTGATAATATAAGATAAACAAATAAGGATGACACTATGATTGCCAATACTATTGAGGATCTCATCGGTAATACGCCTTTGGTGAAAATCAATACACTCTCAGCAAAGGTAGGTGCTACTATTATAGGTAAATGTGAATTTATGAATCCTACCTCCTCAGTCAAAGATAGAATAGCACTTAATATGATCAACAAAGCCCTAGAACGTAAAGAGATAAACCAAGAGAGTATTATCATCGAGCCAACATCTGGCAATACAGGTATAGGACTTGCCGCTATATGTGCCGCAAAAGGGCTCAAACTCATACTTACCATGCCTGAATCCATGAGCATTGAAAGACGTAAAATTCTGACACATTTAGGTGCACAGTTGGTACTTACCCCTGCTGCAGA
>JALWME010000122.1 GCA_027083995.1 Sulfurovum sp. | reverse complement strand
ATCTTCAGTCAACTCTTCTATCTTATAGCTTTTTCCTTGGCACTCTATCTCTACACCTGCACTCTTTGCACTTGCAAGCGGCAAAAGTTCTCCTATAGGAAACTTTACTTCCTCAAGAACCCTAAAAAGCTCTTCTCCAACGGCACCTGAAGCACCAACTACTGCTATATTATATTTTCTTTCCACGTTATTCCAATCCTAATGTATTGTCATTATTTGGCGTTGGATTTTCATCAACACTTTCACTCTCATCATTGTCATCTTCAGATTTCGCCTCTTTTTGACATTTTGCCATCGAGACTACAATGTCTTTTTTCTCTACTGTTACCACTTTGACACCAGAAGTATTACGTCCAGCTTTACGGATTTGCTCCATATCAACACGTATCATTTTGCCTACTGAAGTTAAACACATCAAATCTTTATCTTCTTCTACGGCTACTACACCTACCACATCACCTGTTTTAGCAGTCAGCTTCATACTTATGACACCCTTACCTGCACGGTTTTGTTCACGATACTCTGATGCTGATGTACGTTTGCCAAGACCTTTTTCAGACAGCATAAGCAATTCATCTTCTTCATTTTCTATGGTAATCGCACCACAGACATAGTCACCATCTATTTTAAACTTAATCGCTGTAACCCCTCGTGACACACGCCCTATTTCTCTTGCATCTTCTACCTTAAATCTAATACAAAGACCTTTTTTGGTTGCTACAAAGAGCCATTTGGTGTCTGGCTTCACGATACTGGCACTGACAATCTCATCATTCTCATCAAGGTTAATTGCTCTTACACCATTGCTTCTGATATTTGAGTATTCAGAAAGATTTGTACGTTTTACGATACCATTTTTCGTAAAGAATACAAGTCCTTTATCCTCATTAAAGTCTGTTGTAGGAATAATCGCCATAATCTTCTCATCTTTTTGAAGGTTAATAAGGTTTACTACTGCTTTACCTTTGGCTGTACGAGACCCCTCTGGAATTCTATAGACCTTCAGCCAGTAGAGCTGTCCACGGTCAGTTACAAACATCAGTGTATCATGGGTATTTGAGGTAAAGAAACTTTCTATGAAATCATCATCATAGGTAGTCACTGCTGTTTTACCCTTACCGCCACGATGCTGCTTTTCATACTGCTTCACTGGCACACGTTTGATATACCCACGATGTGTAATCGTCACAACCATAGGCTCATTAGGGATGAGATCTTCAATATCAATATCATCATAGTCATCTACTATTTCTGTACGTCTTGGTGTTGCAAATTTCTCACCAATCTCCACAAGCTCCTCGCGGATGATGGCATTGATTTTCTTTTCACTTTTTAGAATACCCTCAAGTTTTGCAATCAGCTTTAAAAGCTCTGCAAGTTCATTTTCAATCTTCTCTATCTCAAGCCCTGTTAGACGTCTAAGTCTCATCTCCAAGATAGCTTTTGCCTGAATCTCAGAGAGCTTAAATCTGCTCATAAGGTTTTCACGTGCTTCTACATCATCTGCTGAGGCACGAATAATCTTGATGACTTCATCGATATTATCTACAGCAATTTTAAGCCCCTCTAATATATGTGCTCTGGCTCTTGCTTTTTCCAAATCAAAAATGGTTCTTCTAATAACCACTGTTTTTCTGTGTTTTAAGAAAATATCAAAGAGTTCCATCAAGTTAAACACTTTTGGCTCTTTATTGTTAATAGCAAGCATGATAATCCCGAAAGTCACCTGCATCTGTGTCTGTTTAAAGAGGTTGTTAATCACTATCTCACTCATCGCGTCACGCTTAAGCTCAATGACCACTCTCATACCTTCACGGTCAGATTCATCACGTATCTCAGAGATGCCTTCTATCTGCTTGTCGCGTACAAGTTGTGCGATATTTTCAATAAGTTTTGCTTTATTGACTTGAAAAGGAAGCTCATCAATGATGATGATTTCTTTATTTTTTGTCTCTTCAATATGTGTTTTGGCACGTACCTTTATGCGTCCACGTCCTGTAGTGTATGCATCAGTAATCCCTTTTTTACCAAAGATAATCCCACCTGTTGGAAAATCAGGCCCTTTGACAATCTGCATCAAATCCTCTATGGTATTGTCTGGATTGTCTATACGTGTAACCAAAGCATCTACAAGCTCATTGAGACGATGAGGAGGAATATTTGTTGCCATCCCCACAGCGATACCACTTGAACCGTTTAGTAACAGATTTGGCACACGTGCAGGAAGGACATCTGGTTCACTCATGGAGTCATCATAGTTTGGTACAAAATCTACTGTGTCTTTATCTAAATCACTTAAAAGCTCTTCGGCTATCTTGGTCATACGTGCTTCTGTATATCTCATCGCAGCTGCATTGTCACCATCTACTGAACCAAAGTTACCCTGCCCATCTACAAGCGGTGCCTGCATAGAGAAGTCTTGTGCCATACGTACAAGTGCATCATAGACAGAGTTGTCACCATGCGGGTGATACTTACCTATCACATCCCCAACAATACGTGCTGATTTTTTATAGGGTGCTCGATGAGAAAGATGTAAATCTTCCATAGCATAGAGTATTCTTCTATGTACAGGTTTTAGCCCATCACGTGCATCTGGTAAGGCACGTCCTACGATAACCGACATAGAGTAGTCAAGATAACTTGACTTCATACTCTCTTCTATGAGTATCTCTTGTGTATTTTCAGAATTTTCAAACAAATCAGACATTTTTTTCCTTCTGTGTTAAAGTTTCAAATATTTTATCCAATCAACGTATAAAAATGCTTAAAAAGCTCTCAAATTGGATTTTAAAGCCTTTAAAGAGAAAATATAAACTTTTTATACTTTTTTGATTAACATAATATATTAGGTAAAATGGCTTATTTTTGATTTATCACTTTATTAACTTACTTATCCTATAATACTTTTTATACTTTCATTGAGGATTTTTCATGCCCATAGAACAAATAAAAGATGTCGTTGATTATGGCATTATCGGCTTGCTTGCATTTTTGAGTTTTATCACTTTTTGGTTTGCTATTGAACGTCTACTCTTCTACCGCTCTGTCAAGGTAGAAAGATATAACAATAAGACAACACTTGAGCTTGACCTCTCTAAACGCCTGTCAACTATTGCTTCTATTGGATCAAATGCTCCTTATATTGGTTTGCTAGGTACTGTAATTGCCATTATTATCACTTTTTATATTATAGGTGACCAAAGCGATAGCATCAATCCAGGTGAAATTATGAAACATCTGGCTTTAGCCCTTAAAGCTACAGCAGCTGGACTGGTAGTAGCCATACCTGCCACTGTACTGTATAATGCCCTGCTTACCAAAGTTGATACCCTTCTGGCCCAATGGGAAATTATGCAAGATGAGAAATAAAATGTCTAAACGTTATATACAAAATACAGCTAAATCTATAGGCACTCTACCCAAGCATCCTTTGTTGGGCTTTGCTCAAAAAGGAACCTATCAAAACGTGACCAGTCACGTGAGCACTCTGCTGAAGAGTCCTTTGTTGGGCTTTGCTCAAAAAGGAACCTATCAATGAGACGTGAACGTTTTGACAAAATGAACGTTGTGCCGTTTATTGATATTGTTTTGGTTCTTTTGGTCATTGTACTGGCTACCGCCACTTTTGTAACCAACCAAAGCATCAAGGTAGACTTACCCTCTTCTAGCTCTGAACAAAAAGAAGAAAAAAAGAGTGTCAATATAGGTGTAGATAAAGAGGGAAAAT
>JALWME010000121.1 GCA_027083995.1 Sulfurovum sp. | reverse complement strand
CATAGGTAGGGTAGGTTCCAGACAAGTCAGTCCATTTGATCCCCTCTAGTAACACATGATTAAATCCACCAAATACATTTTGTAGTGCTGCACTTTCATTTGCTCCAAAGGCTATAGAATACCCTGCTACAATCCATACTAAAAATGCTACTACAAATGCACCCATAACCATTGCATAAGTGTTTAGCACGTTTTTAGATCTTGTCATACCACCATAAAATAATGCCAATCCCGCTGGTGTCATAAGTAGTACCAATGCTGTAGATATCATCATCCATGCCGTGTCTCCTGTATCTAATTTATCTTCTGCAAAAGCAAAGATTGGCAAGAATATCGCCATAAAAGCTGAAAGTTTTAATTTCATACTAACTCCTTTAATTTTAATTTACAGATGCATCTTAGCATGAATGGTTATTTTTTGGAGAGATTAGATGATTAATTTTTAGGCAATAGTGATTTTTGACGTTAAAAATATCTGTTAATGTCACTGAATAAGAGGGATTTCGAGATTAATGCTATTTTCTTTCAGTAGACAGTTTATTTGGCTCTGGGTTGCAAGATTTTGTATCTCATCATCTGCATTGGTGTATCGTCCGTTAGCATCTATCAAGAGTTGTGCCATTGCTACTTTATTTCCTTCTATAATAACTTGTTGTCCTATGTGGTACTTTAATGAAATATCAATAGAATCAGATGCCCTAAAGGCATCAAGTGTCTTTCTTAAAAGTTTTGAAAAATTATTTTGATCTATTTTAAAGGCAGGTAAATCTTGGTCGGTCAAAAGCTTTAAAGGGTTTGTATTCTTGGTTTTAAAAAGTGCTATGTTGGCTTCTAATAATATATTGATGTCTGTGGTGATGAGTTTATTGGTTTCGAGTTTGTGTTTAGGTTTGATACGAGGTGTATTATATAGACGAAGTGAGATTTCATTTTCATTTTCATAGCCTACGGTTATAGCATGAAACATAAAAGAATCATAATTCAACGAAAGAGAAGTGGTTTTATACCCAAAACTAGCAGGTGCATAAGACAGAGCAATATCATAAAGTTCTTGTTTGGATACATAGCCAAAAAGTATCTCTGCAGCATTATTAAGATATATAATACGTCCTTGATTGTTAAACAATATAAATGGACTGTTATCCCACTCTACAAAGGATTCAAAATTAATAGCCATATTTTATCCTAATCAATATGATGCTCATGTATTTTTTTTCTGAGTGTATTTCTATTGATACCTAGGATTTGAGAGAGTTTTAGCTGGGAGCCAAATTTTTTAAGACCTGCTTGTATAAGGGGTTTTTCATAGAGTGAAAGATGTTCTCTGTATGCATCATTGCCATTTAAGTGTGTGTGCAGGTAGTGATAGAGTATATCTTCTATGTCTTTAGCTTGCATAGATTGTTTAAGTAGATGTAAAAAGATAGATTTTTTGAGGCTTTTTGAATTTCTTGTAAGATTTAATATAAGGTTATCAGTGTGAATATTTCGTTCTTCTAACATTAAAGTATGTGCTGCTTCTTTAATAAATTTTTCTTTGAGATATTTTAGGTCATCAGGACGCTCTTGGAGTATAGGCATAGTGTAGATAAAGGCAAATAACTTATCTATGAGTGTGTAGTTACCCATATGGTTTGCCGTAGCAATGATACGTTTATTTGAAAAGTCAAGTGCACTTTGATTGGAAATTTTTTCAAAATCAGAAATGATAAGTTCATCATACTGTTCAAGTGCTGCGTTTACCTCGGCATTATTTTTACCAGAAACCAAAGGTGCATTTGGAAACATATAGCGTGCAAGAGATTTTTTACCTGTATGTGCATCACCGACAATAATAGAGGAAACAAAGAGTGTCTTTGTCAAATTAAAACCTTTAATGATATGTTGTATCTTATCTGATGTGGTAAAAAATGTTTCCATGAGACTCTTTTTGTGTGATTAATAATTAATCATAGCATAGTTTTATAAAATTTTTAGAAAATCACAAATAAAAAGATGATACGATTAGTAATTAGGTAATAAAGGGATTTTATCAAAGTAGCATTTCAGAAGTTTTATCGTCATTTTTCTTATTTGGATTTAGAGCATGCTGTAGAATATTTTTCTATATTGGGTGGGATGGGAAAAGAGTTAGAACTTGACTATTTTGAAGATGTTTTCTCTATGGTTGAGTCCAATTTTGTCAAAGACTTCTCTGCATTTCAATCACTTGTCTCCCCCTCTTATCTATTGGATACACCCTACCGTGAATTACTTATAGCTATTGCAAGAGGTGATGGCAAATTATACTCTTGTTTACGTAAAGCAAAACTCTCACAGAGTGCAGGAGAGAGTATAGTAGAAGAGTTGGTGTCGTTGGGTATTTTGGCTGTTGAGTACTCTAGGGAAACGCCTCTTCGTATTCATCCAAAACATAAACTACCTCGTGATCAACGGGCTTATCGTATACAGGATAAGCTTCGTTTTGTACACCCTTTTATGCGTTTTTGGTTTGGATTTGTGACGTATTATAAAAAAGATTTGCTTTTAGGTAAAGGTGAAGCATTTTTAGAAAATTTTGAGAAACATTATGAGCGTCTACGCTCATTGGTCTATGAACAGCTTTGTGATGATTTACTTTTAAAATATTATGAAGATAAAGAACCCATTATCTCTTCGGGTTCCTATTGGAATGTCTATAGTGAGTTTGACATTCTGGCAGTCACACAAAGTAAAAAGGTCATACTGGGTGAATGCAAATACAAAGACCGTACTGTGTGTAAAAATGAACTTACCAAACTCAAACAAAAAGCAGCTGAGTCAGGTATAAAAGTAGATACTTATGCACTCTTTTCCAAAAGTGGATTTTCCAAAGAGTTACTGGGCATGAAGGATGAGAAGTTGCTTTTGTTTGATTTGAATGATTTGAAAGTGCTTATTTAGAAACACTCTTTATTTTATCTTCTACCAACACTTCCTCTTCATACACCTTCACTCCTTCCAAATACCCAGATATTGCTACCTCTTCATACTCTATACCCTCAGGTACTGCTTTGGAGTGAAGTTGTACGGCACACTGTTTGTAGTTTGGCTCAAAAGATTTAG
Source organism: Sulfurovum sp. (assembly GCA_027083995.1). The sequence goes on along the minus strand of JALWME010000121.1, from coordinate 658 downwards.
GGTCAAACTCAGCGATGGTAATCAGGTTGATGAGTTGCTCGTTGAAATGAAAAGGCACAAAAATAGAGCCTTCACGTACAGTCTCAGTTACCTTGACAATGACATCCTCCACTCTGCCTCGTGTACCTGAGAGTGCTATACGGTCTCCATCTTTTACTTGAAGTTTGTGTGCATCTTTTTGGCTGATATCCACCCATGCTTCAGGAGCCAAGGCATTGAGTATGTCTATGTTTCCTGTTTTAGTCCGTGTGTGCCACTGCTCTACAGTTCGTCCAGTGTTTAGTATGAGTGGTAGACCTTCACATGCCATTTCGCTTAGAGGTTTCCAATCTACAGGCAATAGTGAGGCTTTACCATCAGCTGTTTTACAGGGCATATCAGGAGAGTAGAGACGTTTGGTTCCCTCTGGAGCTTTCTCATTGCATGGCCACTGTATACCACCGAGTTGTTCTATTTTCTCATACGACATTTCAGAGTAGTCACAGAGTTGTCCTTTACTCACTTTTTTAATCTCTCTAAAGACATCTCTAGGCGTTTGTAACTCTTTAAAAAGTAATTCATGTTTATCTTCAAAGTATTTTGAAAATTCTAAAACTATGTCAAGATCTGCTTTACTCTTACCTAGTGGTTCTACCGCCTTTTTAGCATAGTTACAACG
>JALWME010000120.1 GCA_027083995.1 Sulfurovum sp. | reverse complement strand
TGCTAGATATGTTTGACAATGACATTACACTGGAACCATCCAGTAAAAAACGTGCTGTAAAAGATATGATTATAGACAAGTCTGATTTTTGGCAAAAACATGCAGCCATCAAGCCCTATGTGGTAACAGATGTAGATCCCCATCCTACATCTGAAAGCAAGCAAAGCATCGCTGAATTTGACAACTTCCTAGATGCAGATCTTTGTATCCAGTGTGGCGCATGCCACTACTCCTGTCCTGCACTTGAAGTCAATGATGCTTTCCTTGGACCCGCAGCACTCAACGCTGCGTATAGATTTACTGTAGATACACGTGATGAAGCAGGCGATGAGCGTTTGGCTATCACGGCTAAAATGGGTTCAGGTGTATGGGACTGTGTGAAGTGCTTTGAGTGTGCAGAGGCTTGTCCAAAAGAGATAGACCCTATTGGCAAAATAGGCAAACTACATAACTTACAGTTCGTTCGTGGCATAGCTGAGTCAAACGTAGCTACACGCCATGCTGAAGGTTTCTTACGTGGTATGAAAAAAACAGGTTACTTAGATGAAGCCGATATTGTGACTTACTCTGAGGGTTACCTGGGTACCTATAAGCACTTGGGTACGGCAATGAAGATGATGAAGTCTGGGAAAATACACTGGCATTCGGGTATTCCTTTCATCAACTCTATCCCAAAAATTAAAAATCTCGATGAAGTACAAAAACTTATCGAAATTTCACAAACAAATACACTGTAAGGAGAAGAGATGAGCGAACAATTACACTATGCACTATTTACAGGATGTACGGCAAAACAGTCTACCCCTGAATTGCTATCTTCTACACTGGCAGTAGCCGATAAATTGGGTATCAAAATCACTATACTTGAAGAAGCATCCTGTTGTGGTGCCTCCCACCTACAAGATTTCGATGAGTTTTTGGCACATGTACTCAACGCACGTAACATCTGTTATGCAGAAAAACTGGGTCTGACAATGATTACCATCTGTAATACCTGCCAACTTAACTCTGCGATGACCAAACATGCCCTGGACTCTGATCCAGAGCTAAAAGCCAGAGTCAATGAAAAACTGGCTGAAGTAGGACTGGAGTATAAAGGTACATCAGAGATTAAACATTTTCTCTATACACTCATAGATGAGTATGGTCTGCAGAATATTAAAAACAAAGTCAAAGTACCGCTTTCACATCTGAACATCGCACCTTTTTATGGCTGTCACAACATCAGACCTTCGGAGCTACATGAAGAGGCAAACGGGCATGAAAATCCATACACCCCTACTTCACTTGACAACCTCATAGATGCACTTGAAGGTAACACTGTAGCGTATGAGAGTAAAAACAAATGTTGTGGTTTCCATGTGGAGCTACAAGCCAACCATACTTCAGAAGTACTTGCAGGTAATGCCCTGCTTGATGCTATGGATAACGGTGCAGAGATGATGGTAACCCCATGTCCACTTTGTCACCTCAAAATGGATACCTACCAAGAGAGTATCGGTAAAGTAATGGGGCGTGATGTGGAACTTCCTGTGCTGCATATGCCACAGATGGTTGCCCTTGCTCTTGGATGTACAGAAAAAGAGATAGGTCTAAACTTCCACGTACAAAAAGCAAAGCACCTTTACACAGTAGCATCATAAATTCTAACTATCTGTTCTTATCATATTGATGAGAACAGCTATCGTATCAATCATTCAAGGCCATCTCTATAATCTCCCTACGTGCCTTTTTATCTCCACAAACTTTGTCATTGGCATCTAAAGCTGATTCTAGGGCATTTTCAGATTCTGCATATTTGAGTATAAAATACAAGCTGTCTAAAAATATTTCTTCTTCTGTACAATTCATCTGTTCATTATTTCCTTCAAAGTGTTCACCATGCCAAAGTCTACCCATGCTTGCCAATGCACATTCATCTATGTTGGGCTGTTTGGAAAGTGCTGTCACTTCATATGTAGCTTCTTGATATTTATCTATAGCAATGGAGGCAAGACGTGCAATCTCTCCACCTTTTTCCAAGATACTTAATTGTACTGCATCTATATATGCCATCCCTTCCTTTACATATGAAAGTACATCAGCATAAAACAGATTTATATCTATTGGGTTTTTTTCTGTTTTATTCATAATTTTGACCTTAGATTATTTAAAGAGTTCTATAAAATATAATTTACCTTGTGTATACTTAGATATGCGTTATGAAAGGATGAAATTGATAGACTTTTTATAAAAAACTTACCTCTAATACACTTTTATTATTTGGTATGTATTCTACAAATAGTGTCCAGTGCAATAGATAGTATGAAGAAGCTTACCACTACATTAAAAAAATAAGAGTAAATAACTCTCATTTTAATTTTTTTTTGCTATAATCTCTCGTAAATAAAAAAATTAGCAAGGAAATAATATGCCAAAAATTAACAAATACGTAGACATCTCAGAAGTAGATAGAGAAGCAAAAAAAGACCTTATTGACAGACACTCACCGTTTATCCACTGTGCCCAGAGTGCAACTGCAGGTGAGCCATTTGAAGTTACTGTAAAAATGGGGAACGAATATACGCATCCAGATGATTTTGATCACTTCATCGAGTCTGTAACACTTTTCAATGGTGATACACAACTGGCTAAAGCAAGTTATGTTCCAGGAACACTTGGAAATACAAAAGCACACAACACTACTACTTTTACCATCATTCCAACTGGTAAGAAACTTAAATTGGTAGCACATGGTTACTGTACAAAACACGGTATCTGGGAAGGTACTGAAGTTGAAGTAGCAGTAAACTAAGTTTTTAAATTAGATGGAGGAGTCTCCTCTATCTACCAATCTATACCCTCAATAGGTAAACCATCTTTTTCATAGTCAATTTTTTCTTCTTTGCAGCCTTCTGGTTTTGATTTACAATGTTTATTATAAGCTGTTTTTGCAACTACTAGTGCAAGTACTAACAACAAAAATATTAAAAAATTTTTATTCATACATTATCATACCTAATTTTGCTATAATCATTAAACTCTCTAAAAAACTAATTAAATCTATAATATCAAAGGGTAACATCGTGAAACAAAAACTTTTATTTTCTCTTTTTATTTCACTTTTTATATTTTTAAATTCTTGTGGTTCAAACGCTAAAAGTGATACCGCAACGCAAGCCTTTACTTTGGATGAAAAGAGATTTGTGCATGATTTATTTTTAAGTGAATATCTATGGTATGACCAAGTTGCATCAAATGTTGATTATACAAAATTGACAAGTCCTCAAAATATGATAAATATTTTAAGAGTCAACCCTCCTGACATATGGAGTTTGACAATGACACAAGATGCATATGAAGATTTCGTAAATCAAAAAACAGCAGGATTTGGCTTTGGGTATACCAAAAACCTTCAAGTCTTTCTGGTACGTATAAATGCTCCAGCCTATGGCAAACTGTTACGTGGGGATCAGATTATACAAATAGATGGAGAAGATGCCAGTAATCTACTCATTCGCCAAGCCAGCCAAAACCTTAATAAAGCTACTACCTTTACTTTACTTAGAAATAGTAATATCATTGAAGTAACTCTTGTGCCAAAAGAGTATACATTTAAAGTTACTTTAGGGAAAATCATCGTACAAGGCTCTAAAAAAGTGGGGTATTTACGTTATGATTCCTTTACAGGTTCATCTGTAGATGAATTTGAGGCAGAATTTACAAAATTCAAAAATGAAAACATAGATGAATTGGTCATTGA
>JALWME010000119.1 GCA_027083995.1 Sulfurovum sp. | reverse complement strand
GAATACTTGCTATGTGATACTTTGCACCTAATGATTGTTCATCATCATTATTAATCTTCATAAACTGTGCTTTGAGTGGCATTGCAAGTGCAGCTTTTTCAAAGTGTGGAGCCATCTGTAAACAAGGCCCACACCAAGGTGCCCAAAAGTCTACAACTACAGGTAAATCAGAATTGGCTATATAGGTGTCCAACATGACTGCATTTCCTACAACAGGGACTGCATCTAAAAGTGATTTTTTGCACTCTCCACAATTTGCCTTTGCATAAGACTCTTTTTTAGGCAGACGATTGACTTTGAGACAATGAGGGCAAACAACATTTATATTCATAGAAAAACTCCCGTCGTGTTAGATATATTTTAATACTTTGGATATTATAGCAAAGAAAGTAAATAAATATTTAATAGGATACAACATGGCAATAAAAAAACTCATAGTCGGTGGTGGATGTTTTTGGTGTATGGAGGCAGTGTTTGAACTACTTAATGGTGTAAGTGATGTGGAAAGTGGCTATGCCAATGGACAAACTCCAAATCCAACATATAAAGATATCTGTACAGGTGAAACTGGACATGCAGAGGTTATCAAGATTACCTATGATGAGCGTATTATTACAGTAGATACACTACTTGAAATATTTTTCACCATACACGATCCCACTACCCTCAACAGACAAGGTGCAGACAGAGGCACACAATACCGCTCTGTCATTCTCTATGCAGACAAAGAGACAAAAAAAGCCGCAGATGCAGCCTTAGAAGCTGCACAGTCTAATTACACCGACCCCATAGTCACTACCATAGAACCGTTAGATGTCTACTACACTGCAGAAGCCTACCACCAAAACTACTACAGACACAACCCTATGCAAGGGTATTGCAATGCTGTCATACCACCCAAGTTAGCAAAATTGAAGGCAAAGTTTGGGAAGGAGATGGTATAGATTTTCAATGCCTTTGCTTTAAGTGGGACTGTACGAATATTACCCAGATGATATTCCATATTTAGTGGGAGAAAAACATATATGAACTGATTCGTACTATCTCACATCTTGTGCTACTGCTTCTTCTAGTTCACCAAATGCTCTGTCCATAGCTGATACTATACTTTTTGCATCATTACTGCTAGGTACTGTCGTAGTAAAAAGTCTTGCCTTTGTTCTTCCTGTTCTCATATTTTCTACTTGCCAATTGGCATCGAGATAGACTCTGTTACCATATGCTATGAAACGTGTCACAGCTACCTTTACTCTTTTTGTAGGTTGTTTTGCTACATCCCATGGGTATGCATGCACATTAGGCTGGTTGAACTTTTTTTGTAAAAATGCTATAAGCCTTTGGGTGAGTCCTGTATCTAAGTCCTCTGCCCATGTGGCATTTGGGAGTAGTCGTATCTGACTTGATGACTCTGCTACTGCAATGTCACGTTTAAACAGGTACTCTGGCACCGTGACCTTCTCTACCCCTATGAGCATATTGCTATAGGCATAGGTGTGTGTAGGAATAGAAGCATTTGAGAGCACATAATAGTTACTAGAAAAACACCCTGAAAGTGCGAAGGTAGCCAATAGTGCTAAAAATGTATTTTTGATTCTATGCATTATCTATCTCCAAATATAAGTGAATTAGGTTTACGGTTTAACATCCTTAAGAAATGTTGCATCTCTTGTGATGTTTTTGTGACTATTTTAAGTGTCTGTGCTATCTGATGGGTAATAAGTGAATTATTGTCATACCCTTTGACTACTTTTTTGGTGGCTTTGAGTGTACGTGTTAACTCTTTTAGTGTTTTGTTGACCTCATCAGGCATAGCAGCAAAAGACTTTTTGTTGGTCATTTTATTGAGGTTTTTTACCGTGGTTTTCAAATCGCTTAGTACACTTACCAAAGGTTTGTCTACCCCTTGTACTACTTTCCCTGTGTCACGTACTACAATACCTGCATCTTCTATGACACTGTTGAGTGAACCCATAAGTTTTTCCAGAGGAAGTCTGTTTAGTTTGGCTATCATCGTTTCTATACTATCCATAAGCCCATTTTCATGGTATGCTACTGTAGGCAAAATAGGACACCTTTCGCCATATATAATACCTTGTGTACTATTGTCATCTTCAAAAACCAAATCAACAAACAATGTACCGGTAATTGGATTTGAAGGACTTATTTTTGCACGTAAACCTTCTTTTACTGCTTGATAGAAATTTTCTTCACCTGTATGCTTAGGGTCACTCTTGTCTTTAAAAGAAGAGGTATCTATCTCCAAAAGTACCTTGCCCAACATCTTGTGCGACTTTGTATTATAAGAAAGTTTTATATCTTTGACATGTCCTACATCAAAACCATCATACCTTACAGAGGCATCTCTTTTAAGTTTGGCTATAGAGTCCTTCACTACTATGGCAAACTCTTTTATGGCATCTCCACCCTGACCTATCTTCTTGCCATTGGCAATGGAACCATTTTTGTACAGGTGAAATACAAATGTATCGGGTACTGTATTGTTACTATCCTCTCCTGTAGAAGAGAAGGCAATCCCTCCATTTAAAATGTATGACAAAGGTGCCACATTGACATCAAGCCTGCCGTTGGATATATCTACATCTAAAGCAGATGTCACCCAGAACTTGGAGTTTGTATGCACATAAGGAACATAAAATTTTTCTATAAAAACAATAAAATCAATAGAAGAACCATCCAAAGATACATTCATATATTCTACCTGTCCTACTTTTATGTTTTTGAAGTAAACAGGTGTACCTTTACTCACATTGTAACCTATGGGTGCAGAGAGGTGAAAATATTCTCCATCACTAATTTTTCTATAGGCATGGCTCATGCCATGAAACTCATCTTTAAATGCACCACCTTTTTTCGTATACATATTTATATAGGTTCCTGATATGAGCGTCTCAAGTCCAGAAACACCAGTCATGCCTACCTCTGGTTTGACTATCCAAAACTTGCTGTTTTCATTCATATAATTTGTCGCACTTTTATCCATACGTGCGATAACAGTTACACCCTCTCCATCTTCTTCCAATTCTATCTTCATTACTGTACCTATAGGCACATCCCTGTATTTTATCTGGCTTTGTCCTGCTTGCAAGCCTTCATTTTTAGGAAAGATAATACGTATTTCTGGTCCTAGCTGAGAAAAATACTGATAGGCAAGCCAACCTGCAATAATAAGTGCAATAAAAGGCACAATCCAAATAGAAGTTATAAGGTTAAATTTGCTTGATTCTTCTACTTTTGGTATCTGTTTAGACATTATCTATTTTCCCCAATCATTATTTGTTTTCCTTTATGAGTCGTTCATCAAACGCATGTGCCGCTAACAGTGTAAAAAATACAGACAGTGCAAAAGCTGTCGCAGCTGTACCCGCTACTATTTCTACATTGGCTAAGTGTATCAGTGCTGCAAGGATAGCAACTACAAATACATCTATCATAGACCAAGGACCTATGGCTTCGGTCATATAATAGAGCTTATGTTTGTTTACTTTTTTATCTTTTCCTATGGGGTATTTTACACTAATAAGCAAATAAATCAAGATTAAAAACTTCAACACAGGGATTACGATAGACGCTACAAAGATTATGAGTGCTATAGGGTACGAACCATGTTCCCATAACATCACCACCCCGCCAAGTATAGTACTGCCTTCTACTGCACCAAACTGCTTGGTAATGAGCATAGGGTAAAGGTTGGCAGGAATATAGGCGATAATGGCTGTGATAAGGTATGCCCAAGACTTCTGTGTAGAAAAGTTTCTGTATTTGTATATAGCAGAACCACAACGCCTACAGACATTTTCTTCTCCCTTATCTATATTGACAGCTTCACAGACGGGGCAGCGTATAAGTTCCTCTTCTCTTACTTCAATCATCTGAAGCCTTCGTCAAAATAGATTCTTTTACGTAGCATCCACACCTCTGATATATGAATAGTCTTGGTAATATATATGTCTAACAAAACAAATACCATCAATGCCCAAAAAGCTATGCCCATATGTATCTGTGCATAGCCTACAAGTTTGACCAAAGCAACAAGAATTGAAATGAGGAAAATATCTGACATACTCCAAGGAATGATATGAGAAAGAAGTACCAATAACTCTTTACTTAGCTTTTCACCTTTTTTTACCTTTAAAAGTGTAAAAAGCAGCATATTAATGGTAAATATCATCAAGGGAAATATAAAAATAAGAAACGTACACAACAACCCTACTACATAAAATCCATTATCAAACAGTGCCATAAAGGTTTTAGGTATAGTGATGAACTGTTCATGTCCAAGCAGTTCTATCTTTACCAAAGGAAAGAGATTGGCAAGTATAAAAAATATAAATCCTGTAATGCTCAATGCCAAGCCATAATCAATAAGCTTTGAATCATACCTGTAAAGTATCCTTCCACACTCAAAACATACAGCTTTAGAACCATCTTCTATAGGAACCTCTTCATGTAATGTATAACACTGCTGACAAATGATAAGATTATCAAGAGCATCTTCATTTTCAAGTTTCATGGTTATAATTATAGCCAAGCTTGGGAGACATTGGTTTAATTGAAGGAAGAGTATGAAAATTCTTAGTATTAACAAAGCTATAAAGCATGATACACTGACAATGACTACCATAAAAGAATCTGAACTTGCTTCTCATCCTGATATAGAATCTTACGAATACATCATCATTAATGGGGGAGATGGCAGTATACGCCGTGTTATGAAAACCCTAAAACATTTTAAAAATCTCCCCCCTTTTATACTAAATCCCACAGGCTCATTTAATGTCATAGCCAAGCTTCACAGTGTACCTAAACTTGAAGTCATTCTTGACAAATTAGCACAAAAGCAAACACCTAAGACCCAAATACAAAACATCTACTCCCTTAACCAGGAAATTTTTCTTTTTTCTGCAGGCAATATGGGTGACTTACAGCACATTTTTCTCGCAGAGACTTTGCGTTTTGGCATACTTAAACATGGTATACTCAAATACCTACTTGCTGCTTTCTTTCTCTTGCCTGTGCATATCATTATGACACCGTTTATGCTGCTTAGTTCCAAACATTTCTTCATCTTTACTCCTGCTTCATTTATAGCTAATTTTGGTAATTTTTATGGGAAAGTACAAGCTCCCATAAATATAGAGTTGGACAATAATTATAATCTCATAGAGTTAGATGGTGATATTGTAACTATAAAAGACTCTATACTTCAAATTGATACATGGGGACATATGTTTATCGTTGTTAGTTAATATTCAAGTAATATAAATTCAATAGAATTTATATTACTAAAAAAGGGGAGAAAGTTATTTTGTATTGCTGTAATTTCTATATATTCTACTGTTATTATATCTCTGTTCGAAAAACAAAATTACAGGTATTTAAAATATGAATGAAATCATTACACTTTTTTTACTCATCTCTCTTATCATTTTTGTCTCCTATAAAACTTTTAAGCTTTATCATAAATATAAAAAAGACAAACACTCCAAATTAACCAACACTAAAAGAAAAAAAATAAAATCATTTAATCAAAGCCAAGATTTAATCAGTGCAGATAAAGAGTTTATTCATTTTTTAAAAACAAATACAGATACATATAAGCCACAAAACAAGACCTTTAGGGTACAAAATTTACTCAATGAAGTCTATGGACTTGTTGAATCCAAAATGAGAAAATTTAATATAGAATTTATTTATGATATTGATATTAATTTACCTATTGAATTGGTTTCTGACCCTATACTGCTTGAACAAGCTCTTTATAGTTTGCTTATGCAAAACATTGAATCTTCTGCAAATGCTACTCTCATCGTTAGCTTTAAAATAAACAATACCTCTAAGAATATCATCATTGAAATATCAAACAGTAAAATGGTTGATTTTAAAAATATATCTTCACTTAAGACTACGCATCTGCTACTTGATAAACTACAAGGAACGCTTAGTGTAAAACAGAATGTCTATACTGTCCATCTACCATTTTTGCATAGTTCTGTTTATATCGAGTCATATTATTCACTCCCCCAAACAGTTGTAGGACAAAAAGTTTTACTTATTGAAGATCATCAAGATACCGCCAAAGTTATTGCAAAAGGATTTAATCAATTTGGGTTAAGTGTAAAGCATAAAAAAAGTAGTCATCTCAGTACAATTCAAAACTTTGCTGACTATGATATTATCATACTGGACCATACACTTCTTACACCAACAATACTAAGACACATTGAAGAGATTAAAACAAAAAAGGCACTTTACATATTATCTTTAGAAAAACTCTATGGATTAAAAAATAGACAATTCAAGCCTAGCCCTGTTATAAGTAAATATCTCTACAAACCTTTATCTATAGGTATGATATATGGGTTTCTTTATGAAATCTATATTATAAACAGCACAAAAACACTTACTACAAAAGAAAAAAAGAAAAAAACGGATGTTTTCTTTTTGAAAGAGGCTAAAAATATTACAAGAGATGACTTTGAAAACTTTAATACTTTACATGTTCTAATCGTAGATGACAATAGAATTAATCAAAAAATAATTCAAAATATATTAGGTAAATCTGATATAGAAATAACACTTGCAAACAATGGACAAGAAGCAGTAGATGCTGTATTAAATGATGCGAGTATTGATATAGTTCTTATGGATATAAATATGCCTGTCATGGATGGATATCAAGCTACAAAAAAAATACGAGAAGATAAAAAATATACCACCTTGCCTATCATTGTTGTAAGTACACTCGGTTTTAGAAATGAAATAGAACAAATGTATATTGCAGGAGCCAATGCCCACCTTACCAAACCTTTTAAAATTGGAGAACTCTATAGTGCTTTAGATATGTTTAAACCTACACTAACCAATGCAACCACAAATGCTATAAATACTCAATACAACAATGAACTTTTGGATATTCAAAAAGGAAATGCCAAATCAAAAAATATACTGGCATATAGAGATGCTTTACGTGAAGCACTATTCATATTTAAAGATTCTGATGAAAGAATAAAAACTTACATTATTACAAATGATTTAAAAGCACTTTATCAATATTGTTTACAACTTTTAGAAGAAAGTGAGCAAATAGGTACTGTGAATCTTTCTCAAATTCTTACTGAATTACTTATACTCTCTAAAGATAAAGAGATAGATTTGCTACAAACATACATTGAACGCTACCGTGAAAGTTGGTTAAACTCTAAAAGAAGTATTGAACTTTACTTAAAAAGTGTAAATTCATATTAGTCCTCATTGACTTTCATATTTTTATAATACTCTATAACTCGCCTATCCACATGTACCACTCTGCGTAAATATTGTGTAAAATCTCCTTTGGTAAAATCAAGCTTCAAGTTTTTAGGATTAACAGCTCGTGAAATAGCCACATAGAACTGGCTAGGTGCAAAAATATTGTCTACATTACATACAAGGTTATCTATACTCATCCCTTGAGATTTGTGTATAGTCACTGCATAAGCAAGCTTTAGAGGGAACTGTGAAAGCGTAGCAAGATTCATACTCTCTACTGTACCATCTTCTTTTACCATCATGTCCAACAGGTCAAATGTATGACGTTCAACACGCACATACTCTTCTTCTTTTTCTACAATAAGATGGTCATCTTCTATCTTTCTTAGTATGCCTCTTTCACCATTAACAAACTTTCCCCACTTATTGACAGTAAAAAGTATTGGTACACCCTCTTTGAGTGTTAATTGTTCACTGATGGGTAGCATCTTTTTCCAACCCGCTAATTTTTTCTCATGTACAGACCCAAACATCTCTATATTTGCAAAAAGGATAGTCTCTTCTGAATCTAGTTCATTAAGTTTATATCGGTTGGTTTGCTCTACTTCAAGGTTACGCCCATATAGATAGGTTGGCTCTTTTTCCATCTGTTCATTGTTCCACAACTTAGTCATATAAGCTATAACTTCTTCATCACAAATACCCTGACGTACTTTAGAAAGTATATGTGTAAACTCTGCATCACTGGTACGTTTCATCTCTTTTAGTTCTATCACTATCAGTTCAAATCTCTCCCAAGCCATAGACTCAAAGGCGTAGAGTTTTTCGCCAAAAATATCATTATGATTATTGTATTTTGTTACTGGAGGCAACTGAAAAAAGTCTCCTACAAACAGTACTTTGCCTAAATAGCCATAGTTATTTAACCTATATGCTATCATATCCAACAGGTCTGCACTCACCATACTGATTTCATCAATAATAATGAGATCAGTGGCTTTAAGTATTTTTTTTAAATCTGCCAAACGTTTTTTGGATCGTTTATCACTTTGATTAAGTTCATCAAAATTAGAAGCTATACCAAATACAAAAAAACTATGCACTGTAAATCCACCTATGTTTACAGCAGACACACCTGTAGAACCCAGAGAGATAACTTGTTTGGCACTATTTCGGTACTCTTTTATTACTTCATTCGTGATATAGGACTTTCCCACCCCTGCTCCACCCGTAAGAAAAACATTGGCATGTTTAAGTGCTTCCAGTACCTCTACTTTATTTGGCAAAACCAGCCTTTTGGTTGGTTTCTTTAGTAAAACCAGCCTTATCTATACGTCCTCCTTGACAGCGACTGCGTGTTATCTTTCCTCTTTTAAGTAATGTTGCCAAGTCATCAGAACCTGAACCCAGGTGTAACCAAAGTTCAGTCACCAATCCTTTTTTACACTTCATCTCTACACGTTTTCCTGTCCCCACACCAAAACTTCTGTCAAATAAGTGTCGTACCTGTTTAAGTGTCACTCTCTTTCCAATATGCTTGCTGAAATAAGCTCCTGCTTTAGAACTGTTAAACTGTTCTACTAAAGAGATAGCATCACGGAAGTAACGGTCAGCTTCTGTACCATAACATGTTCCATGTTTAATCCACTCATGCTTATGCAAATCTGATGCAAAACCCGGCATGACTCTATTTAGCTTATCTTCTGTCTCTTCATCTAATGCCAAACAGGGTAGGTTTCTCCACTGTTTATGTTTATCTGCTGCTATAAGTGCATTATCTACATTACAGTACTGTTTACTTCTAGGCTGAGGCCAAAGACCATGAAGAACAAAATGTTTTGCACTGTAGTGTTTAAGTCCAGATGAGAGCCTGGGTCTACACTCTTTTTTGTACCGATGTGTTTCACAAAAAGCATTGTGCCAGCTTAGTGCCAAGATATTTTTTTTTGAAGTTTTATCTGTTTGATATTTTTTAGTATGCTTCTCTCTGTCTATATTTTCTACAGCGGTATTTAGTTCATCTTCTATCTTTACTACATCAGATTTAGCAGGACGTACATTATCACGATTGGTACTTTTTTTGTTTTTTGTAAAACACGTATCATCTACCCAACGCTGTGCAGGGTTCTCACCCTTAACTATGATAAGATTTTGTCCCTTATGGTGTTTAAGAACAGTATATTTTACATTTTTCTTTAGCTGAATATTATGTGTATTTTTCGTATGTTTCATATTATTGTAAGCAGAGCACTCTTTAACTGGGTATGCCTCAAATCGTCCAAAAGTAAAAGAAGTAAAAAGTAGTAGAGAGATATAGATATTTTTCAATATGCGTCCTTAATGTATATCTGCTATTATACTCTATGATATTTAAGAACCTAGATAGTCTTCCCACAAGCTATGGGAACAAGAGTAAAAAACCCTCAACACATGGACGCAGACGTTCAAACATGATGCTAAACCCTCTAAAACTTTCTCATCTAAATCGTATGGATGAGAGTACAGCAGATATGATAACACTCAATCTTGAAGATGCTATAGCCCCAGAACGTAAAAAAGAGGCCCTTCACAATATCGCTCTGTTTTTATCCCATATGGAGTACTCCCCTAGCTTCATCATCGTACGTACCAACCCTATCAATGATGGTGGATCAGAAGAGATAGCGTTTCTAAATGATTTCTCTTTTGATGCCATACGCATAGCAAAAGTAAAAAATAAAATAGAAATAGCACAGGCACTCACAATACTTCGTAAAGATAAAGAACTGCACATCTCACTTGAGACAAAAGAAGCATTTGAATCCTTAACTACATTAGGTATAGATAAACGTCTCACTACTGCAAACTTGGGTATATTGGATCTGCTGACCTCTTTGGGACTGCCGCAATCTATCATTACACTAGGAAATCCTAGCATCGATTATATTCTCTCTAAGTTTCTAGTCGATGCCAAAACAGCTGGTATTCACCCTGTATCTTTTATGTTTCAAGACTACAATAACACCCAAACCTTTCAAAAATGGTGCATACATGAAAAGATGTTAGGTTTTACCTCTAAAGCATGTATGGGACCAAAACAGGTTGGTATAGCCAATAATACATTTGATATTAATACATATGATATTGAACGTGCCAAACATATAAAAGCTTCTTTTGAATCACATTCGGCAAAAGGTATCAATGGTTTTATGGATGAAAAATATGGATTTATAGATGAGCCAATCTATCGGGACAGTCTATTAATACTAAATAATATATAAGGAGTTATTGTGTACACAATCAAAATACTGTTCTTTGCATTACTCTTGGCATTACACTTGCAGGCAAATGATGACAGACCACCCATTGAGTATGATTTTTTAGCCAAAAAAGAAGTACAAAAATTTGTCAATATGATGGTAAAAAAACATCATTTTAAACGAGACTATATCATAGCTGTACTCAAGCATGCAAAGCTAGATAGAGATACGCTTGCTAGGTATACAGGCAGATATAAAGCAGGAAGTACTAATGGATCTTGGGAAAGATACAAAGCCCATGTGTTAGATAAAATTAGTCTAGCCAAAGCAAAAAAGTTTAAAAAAGCGTACTACCAAACACTTAGACGTGCAGAAAAAATCTACAAGGTAGATATGGACTACATTGTAGGTTTTATGGGTGTAGAGAGTAAATTTGGGGAGTATACAGGCGATTACTCTGTTCTAGATGCCCTGGCCACCCTAGCCTTCCATCCTAACCGTATGAAAAAATTTTTTAAAACTGAGTTAAAACATCTCTTTTTACTTGCCCGTGAAAAAGGTTATGACATCACTGTACTGCAAGGCTCATTTGCGGGGGCTATGGGCTGTGTACAGCAAGTTCCATCAGTAGCACGAAAACACCGTTCTGACTTTAATGGAGATGGCATCACTGACCCTTGGGATTTGGTAGACTGTATAGGCTCCATTGCCAAATTTATGCATAAGAATGGTTGGCAAAAAGGTTTGCCTGTTGTCTCTGCTACTAATTTTCAAGGCAAACGTTTTAGGGCAGCCAAAACGAGCCGTAAAAAAATGAGAACACTAAAAAACATAAAAAAACTAGGTATCTATCCTACACAAAAATTTTATGGCACAAAAGCATATCTGCTTAAAACACGCAATGCCACCCATGATGAAGTATGGCTAGGAAGTAAAAACTTTAGAATCTTGGTACGCTACAACAATGCAACCACATATGCCATGGCAATACATCTTGTAGCAGAGCATGTCAAATAACTAACTATTATAACGTGTTAAAAATACATCTTTATCTACTGCCTCATTAAAGTAAAATCCCTGATATATATCACACTCCATCTCAACCAAGAAATCAAACTGTATCTTGGTTTCTACACCTTCTGCAACCACTTTAATATTTAGAAGTTTAGAAAGTGAGATTATAGCAGGTATCATCGTTTTCTCTACATTCTCTTCCAAAAGATGTCCAATGAACGACTTATCTATCTTTAATTCATCAATGGGCATAGTGTGCAAGTTTGAAAGTGAAGAGTATCCTGTACCAAAATCATCTAAAGAGAAGGAGATTCCCAGTACCTTTAGTTGATTCATGGTATCTACAATACTACTGACATCTTCCGTAAGAATACTTTCAGTCACTTCAAAATATATTTTATTCCGCATGCTCTGTGTTAAGTATCTATTACATAAAAACTCTATATCCTCAACAAAAGTATTTGCCAAAAGTTGACGTACACTTATGTTTATAGAAAATTGTTCTAAAAACAAACCTTTTTCTTCCCATTCTTTCAAGGTTGAAAATGCCTCTTCAAGTAAATAATACCCTAACTCAACAATCAAACCTATTTTCTCTGCTATAGGGATAAATAAATCTGGTCTAACAAAAGTATCATCATCTTTCCATCGTACCAATGCTTCAGCACCTACAACTACTTGATTTGCATTAAACTGCGGCTGATAATAGAGTTTTATTTTCTTCTCTTCAAGTGCAAAATAGAGTTTTTGTTCAATTTTTAAATCTCTCTCAACCCGTTTGGACAATGATTCATTAAATAAAATCACACCATCTCTTCCTTGTGACTTTGCTTCATACATGGCAATATCAGCTTCTTTTATAAATTGATGGCTATCTACTGTTGTATGTTTGATTTGCTTGATACCTATACTTGCACTCAAATATAGACGATGTTTATCTACCATATAAGGTTGTTTCAAAATAAGCAATAAAGCTTGAGCAACCGCATAAGCATCTTCCTCACTATACTCTTTATCATCATGTTCTATGCTGACTAAAGTAAACTCATCACCTCCAAAACGCGAAACTATATGGGTCTCTTCTGTAAAGTTTTCAATACGTTTTGCCACAGTCTCCAATACTCTATCTCCCACATCATGTCCCAATGAATCATTTATCGTTTTAAAATGATCTAAGTCTATTAATAATAAATAAGCAGTCTTTCTGGAATTTTGAATCCTCAATAACAGATCTTCAATATAGGTTAAAAAATAACGACGATTATATAACCCTGTTAACATATCATGCTTGGCTTGATAATTATTTTTTTGAATCAGCTTGTAGGTATTAAAAGAGGCATAAAGCAGTACACCCAAAAAGATTATGGTAAATACTGCCAATACATACCCATACCATGTATCAATAAGCACAAAATAAATAGCCAATGGAAGCAGTACTACCAGTAAAATAGGTACAAATAACTTTTTATCTACTACCAATAATGCCGAAGCAACAACTGATGTACCTAGTTGTGTAAATATGGCTATATAATGTAATTTACTTTCAGACTCACCTGCATAAAGTATAAACACAAGCGTCCACAATGAAAATATACTATAATTAAAAGCTTTGAGTTCCATATACCAAGCCTCTAATTCATTTGGCTCCATGATATGTTTTTCATACCTTACATACAGCCTCCACCCCCATAAAGAAACACTTATTATCAAAAAATACCAAATTAACGCTGGTATAAATTTATCATGGTACCATCCAAATACGATATACACCAATCCTGGAATAAGAGAGAGAGCAATCAACAAAGGTATCTGATTTTTAACGAAATGATAATCTTGTTGTTCTTTCATTATTCATTATATCTTATATATAATTATACTACCAATTTGCTATCGATAATTTCTTGTTTATTATTTAAAATATTTATTTTGTTTATTCTTTGTCTTCTGTAATGAATTTCAAAATTCTCAGCCTTCATTGGTTTTGCAAAATAGTACCCTTGAAATATATGGCAACCCTGTTCCAATAAAAACCTATATTGCTCTCCCGTCTCTACACCTTCTGCAACAATTCTTAGATTAAATATTTTTGCTAAAGATAAGATGGTTGTTATCATCATTTTATCAGAGTCTCTTTCTCCTAAATGACTTACAAAGGCACGGTCAATTTTAAGTTCATCAATAGGTAATTCACGCAATGAACTTAATGAAGAGTATCCTGTACCAAAATCATCCATAGAAAACTTGATATCCAAATATTTTAAACTATTTATAATGCTCACAACTTTGGAGATATCTTCTGCCAAAAGTGTTTCTGTTATCTCAAATATTAATTTTTTACGTGTATTATTATTGAGATATTGTTTACATAGATGTTCTACACCATATACAAAAGAACCATGCAAAAGTTGGCGCACACTTATGTTGATAGAAAACTGCTCTAGCTCAATACCCTCATCATCCCATTTTTGTAACATTCTAAAAGATTCTTCAAGAATATAGTGACCAATTTCCAAAATGATACCTGTTTTTTCTGCAATACCTATAAAGATTTCTGGAGAGACATAACCTAATTCACTATTGTTCCAGCGGCTCAGTACTTCACACCCAATAATTTTTTCTTCATCATTTACCTGTGCTTGATAATTGAGTTCTATTTCGTTGTTTTTTAATGCAAAATAAAGTTTTCTCTCAATCTCTAATGTATTGTCTACTTCTTTAGCCAATACTTCATTAAAATTAAGAAATCCATCACGTCCCTGATCTTTTACCTCATACATGGCAATATCTGCTTCTTTTATAACTTGATTTACTTTAATGCTTTTTCCATCAAGTATTTTAACTCCAATACTTGCAGATATATGCAAATGATTGTAATCAATCTCATAGGTCTCTTTGAGAATCTCTCCTAACTCTTGTGCAAAAATATTTACATCATTAATACACTCTTTTTCATCATCAAATTCATAACTGGAAATCATAAATTCATCTCCACCAATACGTGCTATAAGATGGGTATCTTCACAATAAGCCTTGATACGGTGGGATACTGCACTTAACAGATTATCTCCTACATCATGTCCTAATGAATCATTAATTGTCTTGAAATAATCTAAATCAATAAGCAATATATAAGCAAATCTTTTCTTTTTTTTAAGAGCAATCAACATTTGTTCTAAATAATCGGTAAAATAGCGACGATTATATAATCCTGTCAAAGAATCATGTTGAGCTTGGTAATAAATCTGCTGAATTAGCTGATTGGAATTATTTGATGAGTAGAGTAATAACCCTAGAAATATTACAGTGTATCCAGATAAAAAATATCCATACGCTTCATTAATATTTGTAAAATAGATAACCA
>JALWME010000118.1:2481-3832 GCA_027083995.1 Sulfurovum sp. | reverse complement strand
GGACTTATAGATATGATAGTAGACCGTACTGATATGCACCAGACACTAGCAGACCTATTTAAACTTTTTAACAAAGAAGAAAAACCTGCAATAGAAGTTGAAAAAGTTGAAGCATTGATAGAAGAATGAAATATGATACTTTAAAATATTTTGATATAAAAACTTTAATATTTGAACCCTCTGAATAACCTAGTCATTCACAATAGGTTTTGCAAATGTGAGATTGTGCAAAAGATTTAGAAGTCCTAACCTTAGATAAATAATAGAAATAATAAAAATTTGATTAATAAAAAAGAAGAGAAGAGAAAAGACATGGAGTCTTTTCTCTTTATGTAGCAATTTATTGCTTATGGGGCAAATGATGAAAAGCCATCATTCCCACCATCTACTAAGAAACCTAAATTTAGGTTTACATCATTAGGGTTAGTTCCTTCTAGTTGAACACCATTTCCAAGTACCGTTACAGTTACTTTTGTGCCTTGTGGCTTAAAGATACATTGTTCCCATATACCTAGAGCATTTGTAGTTACTTCTATAGGGTTTAGATGTCCTTCTGGCAATAGACTTACTGTAACACCACTTAGACGTTCATCTATACCATTGTCAAAGACACCATTTTCATTTTTATCGAGGTAAACAAACCCACGAATAAAACCACAATGGCGGAAATTGTATCCATCTTCACCAGCATCTGTGAGTGTGTCTGCTACAACAGTTACATTGCTAGGATTAACACCAGCCGTTTGTACTGCATCTGGGTATTGGTTTGTAATAAAGCTTTCATCAATCATGATTTGGGCATCTCCAACAGGGACATTTTCAAATGTATATTTTCCATTTGCATCTGTTACAGTTTCAAATGTTTCACCATTTACTGTAAGTGTTACTGGTACACCAGCAATCGGTGTATCACTTCCGTTGAAGCTACCATCACTAAAGAAGTCTTGGTAAACAAAACCAGTTACACTTCCTGTCTTAGGTAGTGCATATCCATCTATACCCGCATCTGTATTTTCTCCAGCATTAATCACGAATGTATCTTTATCAACACCCTCTACACGTTCTGCACCAGCAGGTAGTGTGGTTTCATCTACATCAACTGTGACGCTACCAGCAGGGATATTATCAAGTGACCATTTACCATTGGCATCAGTGATAACTGTATGAACTGTACCTGTTTCATCTGTTATATTGAGTGTAACACCAGCTTGTCCTGTACCATCAACAAGTACCAGACCAGATACACTTCCTACTTGTGGAGCAGGCTCAAAACCATCTTTGCCAGCAGGGTTTATTTTACCAGCAACTACATTTACTGTTGTTGGGTTTTCTGTTGTGATTGTAGAACCAG
>JALWME010000118.1:0-2381 GCA_027083995.1 Sulfurovum sp. | reverse complement strand
GCACCAGCATACG
Source organism: Sulfurovum sp. (assembly GCA_027083995.1). The sequence goes on along the minus strand of JALWME010000118.1, from coordinate 2,368 downwards.
CAGGTTCACCTGCATCTTGCATACCATTACCGTTTGTATCTTCATATACTAAACCACATACTTTACCACTTGGGATTGGAAAGATATATCCGTCTCTACCAGCCCAATTATTTTTATATGCTTTGACCATAACATTGCTTGGGTCAGTTCCCACTACATGTTTGGCATTTGCAGGTAATGTATTTTCATCAACATCAACAGTTGCCATACCAGTGGCAACATTCTTAGCACAATATCTACCATTTTTATTAGTTTTTACTATTGATACATAACCATTTGCATCAGTAACCTTTACTGTAACATTTGCCAATCTTTTATCTGTATTTTTATCAAATTTACCATTGTCATTGCTGTCTTCAAATACGATACCACAGACTTTTGTGGTTTGTTCACAGCTTGAACCTTTTGAACCATGACCCCAAGAGCCTTTTGAACCATGAGAGTTCTTACCATAAGATCCTTTATCGCATGAGTATTTTGAACCTTTTGAACCATGATCCCAAGAACCTTTGTTGTAAGAGCCTTTTGAACCATGACCCCAAGAACCTTTGCTGTAAGAACCTTTGTTATATGAACCTTTTGAACCATGATTCCAAGAGCCTTTGTCATATGAACCTTTTGAGTCATAAGAGCCTTTTGAATTATAAGACCCTTTGTTGTAAGAACCTTTTGAGCCATGATTCCAAGAGCCTTTGTTGTAAGAACCTTTGTTATATGAACCTTTTGAGTCATAAGAGCCTTTTGAATTATAAGACCCTTTGTTGTAAGAACCTTTTGAATCATAAGAACCTTTTGAGCCATGATTCCAAGAGCCTTTGTTGTATGAACCTTTTGAGTCATAAGAGCCTTTTGAATTATAAGACCCTTTGCTGTAAGACCCTTTGCTGTAAGAACCTTTGTTGTATGAACCTTTGTTGTATGAACCTTTTGAGTCATAAGAACCTTTTGAATCATAAGATCCTTTTGATCCCTTACTGTAAGATGACCATGATGACGACCATCCCCATGCTGAAGCTTGTGATGGCATGAATATAGTAATAGCGAATGCTATCACTATACTACTTGCCAATGCTCCTAATTTATTACCTGTTTTCATATTCTTCTCCTTATAGTGCTAGATAATTAAGTAAAGACGATAACAATATATTTTGTATGATAAATTGATAACCGTCAACTGCTTCTTAAATGCAACCCGGCTATCTTCAAAGAAGACCCGTAGCTTTCTGTCCTATCCTCACGGAATAGTTTAGCTATGCAAAAATTATGACATAATCATTTTTTAATTTAACTTAAAGTATTACCTGTGGATTACCTTTATATACTTTTGTGTATGATTAGAACTTGAATCTTGAATTTATAGTATAAAGGGTTGGTTTATGAATATACATTTAAAAGCAAAAAATATTGTGAAATTTCTTTCTCTCGTAGCGATTGTATTGATTGGCATACATATACTTATACTAGGCATATATTTTTATGTAGGCGATCCTGACAAATTCGATTTTGTGCGTATGTTTGATCTTGATATGGAACGTAATGTTCCGACACTTTTTTCTTCAGCTATTATTTTGATAGCAGCTTTTCTTTTTTATCTATTGAGTAAAGTAGAAAAAGAGATAAAAAAAGGAAGCCGTCCATATTGGTTAGGATTAAGTTTTATATTTACTTTTTTGGCTTTTGATGAAAGTGCCAAAATCCATGAACAGATAGGTGATATGACTGAAAAGTTTGTAGACGCAAGTGGTTATTTGCATTACCCTTGGGTATTATCATATAGTATTTTAGTTATGGTGCTAGGATTATTTTATTTTCGTTTTTTTTGGAGAATGCCATCAAAGACTTTTTGGTCATTTATGGGTTCGGCTGCTATGTTTCTAGGTGGTGCTATAGGTTTTGAGCTTTTAGGAGCGAAGGAGTCAAGTCTTCATGGTACAGATACATTACTTTATAGTGTATTTTATACCATAGAAGAGAGTTTAGAAATGTTTGGTGTGATTTTTCTTATTTGGATTTTATTAAAGCTACTTGATGGTAAATCATTGATGGTCAAGACCAAGTAGAAGCTATAAATGTTAATGTCTCATCAATAACCTTTTTATCATCAAGTATCTTTCTATGTCCTAGTTTTGTGGTCGTTTTCAGTGTTGCCCATTTCCACTTGTGACAGAGTGCTTGAGAGTGTTCTATGCCTATTTCTCTATCTTCTATATCATGAAAGATGAGTGTAGGTACATGAAACTCAGAATCAAATATATCTGCCCAGTCTTTCCCGTATTTTTCAAAGCCTTGTTGATTTTTATTCCAGGTATACCCACGCATCTTATCTACTATAGTCAGTGGGATATGTAAATGTTGTGCGAAGCTATTG
>JALWME010000117.1 GCA_027083995.1 Sulfurovum sp. | reverse complement strand
GTAATTTTATGTTTAGAACACTTTTGCTACTTCTGACAATGAGTATTACAGTATCTGCTAATTATGCACAAGCTGTAAAGTACTATAATGCAGGAAAATATCAACAAGCTATTCAGGCTATCAAATCGTCCAAAAAACAATACTCTTCACCAAAGCTACATTATCTTTGGGGCCAAAGTGCACAAAAGCTAGGCAGGCTCAATGAAGCAATGAGTGCTTACGAACGTGTCCTTCTACTAGATGAAAAAAATATTCAAGCACAACAAGCTCTTAACAATATTTATAAACAAACAAAAAGAGAAAATCTTATAGATTCAAATCATGAGAAAGTCCTTTATATGAGAGGAGGAAAACCAAGCTTTAAAGAGAGAGGAGCTTCCTCATTTTTAGCCAGAGCATCCCTCTCTTTTGGGTATGACAGTAACCTAGATGCCACCCCGGACAGTGATACATTGCAAGATTATTTTGGCAATAGTGTAAATGCAAAAAAAACATCATCATCCTTTTTTAGGTTTACAACACTGTTCACATTGTTTGATGACTTTGATACAAAAGATGGGTGGTATGCAAAATACATCCTGCGCACATACCTTCAAGACAATATAGATGCCCATTTTTACAACCTAAAAACTGCCTCTGTGGAATATGGGTTAGGCTATGCAACACAAAATTATAATATCTATATGCCCCTAAGCTATCATAGAGTACATTACCTAGAAAAAGACCTCTTGTCTCAATACCGCTTTAATCCACAGATCTTTATTTCCATAGGCAAAAATATCATTCTTGATATTAACCTTTTATACTCGGAAAATAACTACTTTGACAAAGAAGATAAAATCAGAGATGATCGTACTTATGCTATTGAGTCTGGGGCATACTATCTCTTTGATAAAAATCATATCTCTGGGCATCTCAAATATGAGAACAGAAGTTCCAACAGTACCTTCCCCTCTAAATATATAGGAGCAGACTTTTGGACATTTAAACTTGGAAGCAAATATTATTTTCATCCTGAATTCTTAGGTATATTGCATTACCGCTTTAGATATGGTCAATATGATGATACTGTAGGTGCAACTATGACAACAAGAGATGATAATTTTCATCAACTTGATACCAAACTTTTATACCTATGGTCAAAACAGAGTAGCGTATATCTCTCTAATGCCTATACCGAAAATCGTTCCAATTATCCCGCTGCTGTATACAGGAAAAATACTATTCAATTTGGTATAGACTATACCTATTAGTGTTGTGACTTTTTAGTTTTGACATTTTTTGACATATTTTTGTTACCATTTTGTTTGATATAAATATATAATCTATAAGGAATTCAAATGAAAAAAGTCTTGCTCCTGCTTTTACTTACTGTCACCACCTTTGCAAATATTGGTACTATTATGGTAGCAAAAGGTGATGCACAGGTAAAACGATCACAACAAATACTCACTATCAAAAATGGTATGGATATATTAAAAGGTGATGAAATCATCACAAATAAACAAACCCGTGTACAAATCATGCTCAATGACGACACTGTCATTACCGTGGGGTCAGAATCCTCATTTTCGTTTATAGACTATATGTTTGATGGTTCAAAAAAGTCTACTATCAAAATGCAGGCCAACAGAGGATTTTTCCGTTCTGTGACTGGTAAAATCGGTAAAATTGCACCAGAACGATTTAAAGTCAAAACCCAGCTTGCAACCATCGGTATCCGTGGTACAGACTTCTCTGCACAACTTGGAGAGGGATTAGCTTCTTATGTGTGTAATCGTGGAGAAATTACACTCTCTTTTTCTCAAGTACAAAAAAGTTTAACTGCTGGAAACACCTTGGTTCTTGAACTAGATGGTCTTTCTACCATAAAAGAAGTACCCGTATCTAAAAAAACCAAAGAGCACAAAATAGATACTCTTATCAAAAAACACAATACACAAATATCTATAAATACTGAAACGCTTTCAGATATCACCGAAAATAAAGTAGACACTACAAATATTAAATTTAATTGTGATACACCCAAGTAATTTATGAAAAATACCCTTATTAAAACTGCGTTAGCCCTACTGCTATCGCTTTTTTTTACATGGGTGTACCTCTTTACTCCTCAGACTTTTTACTCTTTAGACAATAAACTTCGGGATATGATGTTTGTTGTACGTGGGGAGCTTCCTAAAAATGACAATGTTGTTATTATAGATATTGACAACAAGTCACTCCATGAGATAGGACAATGGCCTTGGCCCAGAAATAAGATTGCTATGCTCTTAGATACTCTCACGCAGGCAGGGGCAGGCATTATAGGTCTTGATATGGTTTTCTCTGAAGAAGACCAAAGTTCACCACACAGACTAGCCAAACAATATCCCAACATTACACAAAAGCTAGAGAACTATGATGCAATACTGGCAAAGACCTTATCTCGCTCACCTGTAGTAGGCGGGTATGTTTTTACTGACGAAAAGACAAAAGAGGCAAATACCCCTCTTATACCTGCGGTATTTATCCAACAAGGTGTTGCCCAAAGTCATTATATTGCTGAACCCTCAGGGATACTGCTGAATATTCCTGTGCTTCAAGAAGCATTCTATTCTACTGCTTTTTTTAGCACTTCTACAGATGAGGGTGCCATAATACGAAACACACCTCTAGTCAAAAGATATAAAGGAGATATGTATAGTTCATTGGCTCTTGAAATGGTTCGTATCTACAGTGGTTCTAAAAATGTGAACATTGTGGGAGACAAATACGGCATAGACCATATTACATTTGGTCAATTTAATATCCCTACAAATCACATGGGTGAACTCATGGTAAATTATAGAGGTAAAGAAAAACATTTCCCCTATATCTCTGCTTCAGATATATTGGATGGGCATTTTAATCCAAAAGCTGTTTCTGGCAAGTTTGTACTTCTAGGGACTTCGGCTGCAGGACTTAAGGATTTAAGAGCCACCCCTTTAGATACTGTTTATCCAGGAGTGGAAGTACATGCAAATATTATAGATAATATTCTCACTGGTGACTTTCTGCATAAACCATTTATAGCACAACTGTATGATATTGGTATTATTTGGGGAATTGTATTTGTAGGTATGTTGCTTTTTTCAATTGCCAGTTCACAACTTGTCATCCCTTTATCTCTAGTAATGCTTACTTTATTATTTTATATTTTATATACTATTCTTTTTAGCTTTGGACTTGTTCTGGGTATTTTTATTCCTTTACTTGCACTTATTAGTACCCTGATAACCTCCATCAGTATTGACTACATCCTAACATCCAAGCAAAAAGAGGCAGCCAAACGCATGTTAGGAAAAAAAGTGTCCCCCTCAGTAATGGACTATCTGCTAGCCCATGCTGAAGAAGACTTGGTTTCTCCAAAAGAGCTTGAGGCTACCATATTTTTTTCAGATATTCGTGACTTTACTACTATCTCAGAAAAGATGGGGTCACCAAACAAACTCATCTCTATGCTCAATACATACATGACACCCATGGTAGATACAATTGTGGAACACAAAGGAACGATAGATAAATTTATAGGTGATGCCATTATGGCATACTGGAACGCACCCATTGAAACAGACAATCACGCAGATAAAGCTGTACAAGCGGCCATAAAACAAATCAATCTGCTAGAAACTGTCAATCAAGTCATACAGAAAGAGTATGATGTGACACTTCATATAGGTATAGGACTGCATACTGGGCAAGTTACAGCAGGAGATATGGGGTCAGAGGGTCGTTCAGACTATACTGTCATAGGAGATAATGTAAACCTTGCATCAAGGATTGAGGGTCTCACTAAGCAGTATGATGTGAAAATACTTATCTCTGAAG
>JALWME010000116.1 GCA_027083995.1 Sulfurovum sp. | reverse complement strand
CAAAGTATGCAGACAAAAAACACAGATGTGACGAGATAGTCCACATCCAAGCACATGGTCTCATAAAGCGTATGAGCCATGCACACATCAAAAAAGCTCTCATAGGCATAAGCGGTGGGCTAGACTCCACTCTTGCCCTGCTCTCTACACACAGAGCCTTTGAGATGATGGGTTGGGATGTTAAAGACATCATCGCCGTAACCATGCCAGGTTTTGGCACAACCACACGTACCAAGTCAAATGCTGTAGAGCTTTGTGAAGCGTTAGGTGTGACACTAAAGAGTGTAGACATTACCGACATCTCTCTAGGAGAGTTTGAAGCTATAGAGCATGACAAAGATGAGCATAATGTGACGTATGAAAACGTACAAGCTAGAGCCAGAACAAGCATACTTATGAATATGGCAAATAAAGTGGGTGGACTGGTCATCGGTACAGGGGACCTAAGCGAGATAGCCCTTGGCTGGAGTACCTACAACGGTGACCACATGAGTATGTACGCCCTAAACTCAGGCATACCAAAGACACTCATACAGTATGTCATAGAGTATTACAAATCGAACAAAGAGATTGCCGATATTATAGATGACATACTAGACACGCCTATAAGCCCGGAACTCCTCCCACATGATGGTGACGAGATAGTCCAAGAGACAGAGAACATCGTAGGTCCTTATGAGCTTCACGACTTCTTTTTATACCACTTCATCAAGTACGGAGCAAAACCAAGTAAAATACTACACTTAGCGACCATAGCGTTTGATACCAAATACGATGAAGAGACTATAAGCAAATGGCTCAAGCTGTTTTTACGTCGTTTCTTCACCCAACAGTTCAAACGCTCATGTATGCCAGATGGTCCTAAAGTGGGGACGATTTCTTTGAGTCCTAGAGCAGATTGGAAGATGGCTAGTGATGTGGATTTTGAGAGTTGGCTGGAGGGGCTGGAATGAGTAATCAAGAAAAATATTCAGATTTTTTCTTCTGGTTACTACGTTGTGAGACTACGAAAAAAGGGAGTTTTTTCGCAGTCTCACAGCATGAGAACGAGAGAGTATTTAATTAAAACGAATACCCAAGCTTAGCAAATACTTTTGCATTGTTTACATCATCATCTACACCATCAAATGTTGTATCTGTTGTCCACTCGTAACGAGCTTCTGCACCTACAAAGAAGTTCTCTGAGATGTCAGATCTAAGACTTGCACCTACACCATAAGTGAATACTGTATCATTTTCATTGCCTATTTCTACTCTGGCTACACCGATGTGTGGACCAAAACCAAACTCAACGGCATCATCACGGTTGAAGATATAGTGTGGATTTGCACTAAATTGTAACATTTTAAGACCATCTTGGTCATAGTTGGTAACTTGGAGTTGTGATCTGACATCTGAAGAGAAAAGACATTCAAATGCAAGTTCAGCACCATAAAACCCTTTCCAATCAGTGTTGTCACCCTCACCTCTCATCATACCACCAAGTAGTGCAATCCCCATAGGGATACCTTCTGATGACTCAACTACTGCTGGTGTTTCTATTATCGGTTCTACTGGATCTATATCTCCTCCTGCGAAGATGAGTGTCGAAGCTAGAACTGAAAGTAATGCTGTTTTTTTCATTGTTTTATCCTTAAATTTATTTTTTCGGGCAGAAGTATAACATAATAACTATTACCAAACTGTAACCTTAAGTTAAAGTCTTACTACAAGCTGAGATAAGTGTATGATTATGGCTACTAGATATAAGGATAATAGTTATGAATAAAACATTTAGACACTTTACCAAAACAGCCCTACAAGGAATTTTTCTGCTTCTTACGTTGTACGTGGTAACCCATACTTCAAGTTTAATAAAAAAATAACTCATTTTTGTAAATATATTGCTGTATGCATTCACACACAGCATGGGAACCAGAGCAAAGAAGCTAAGTAAAAAGAACTAAAAATTCAAAATAAATTCAGTATGTAGATTGTTTTCATGAATTTCCAAATATACAACGAATCATAATATAGATACTAGTAATACTTAACTCACACATAAATAATATAATTTAGCATATTAAATAACTACAAGGAACACACATATGAATAAGATAACACAAACAGCTATAAGTGTATGTTTTCTTTCTGGCTTAGCTATGGCAGGTGGAGATATTGATCCTCAAGAACCACAGATTACTATACCTGAAGTAATGGAAGAACCCATAGTAGATCAGTACTTTTATATGGGATTGGGGTATTCATACATGAAAATGCAAAATGACACACTTGATAAGAAAACAACAGGCAATGCCATCACAGCATTGGCAGGATACAAATTTCATAAAAATATAGCTGCAGAACTTAGATACTCAGCAACACTTGGTGATCTAAGAGCCAACAACATTGACAATGACTGGGATATGACGAATATTGCTTTGTATTTAAAACCGCAATATTCATTTGACCAGGCAACTGTTTATGGGTTACTGGGATATGGACAAACTACATTTGATAATGGTACATCATACGCTGAAGATGGATTTCAATGGGGGCTTGGTGCTAGTTACGCTGCTACAGAGGAGATAGAACTATTTGTGGACTATACAAGACTCTATGATGGTGATGGCTTAGATGGATTATCAGGTACGGATGACATTTTTGTAGATAGTATTAACCTGGGTGTCGCCTATAATTTTTAAATATTTTCTATAACTCATGATATAAAGTCCTTAAGCACAGGCTTCCAAAAGACTTTATATCTCTCATCTACCCTTTATTCTATGCATTTTTCATCTACTTTAATCAAAAACATACTAAAATACTCTGAAATTTAAGATACAAGGATATACTTATGGCAAGCATAGATTTAAAATCAAAACATACGCTCTATGATCCAAATAATCAACCCTCTTTTGGCATAGGATTTGCAGGAGCAGATGCAGCATTTATTAAAGCTGACATGACCGAACCGCTACAGTACTGTGAAGCCTTGGATAGAGAAGAGGTACAAGACCTTTTTAATCAGCCAGATGTCTACTTTTTTGGTAAAGTATCATTAGACTGTGAGTTTACACTCAGTCCAACTATGGGTAAAGGCAAACAGGCAATGTGGTTTAGCAAGTACTTTAAAAATGGCTATTATGAAGAGCCATATGAATAGCGGGCATGCAGTATGAGCAAAATAGGACTTGGACTTGACTTTAGTAATATATGTAAAGATTACAATACCGTATACCTAGATCGTGACAATGATGACCCTGCTACTATTGGGTGTATGAAAAAAGCACTCCAGTGGTTTGACACATTCTTTTCTCAACTGCAAGAGTCTTTTGATTATAAACTTTATAGAATGAACCAAGATACAGCTGTAGAACTCAGTGAAATGGTGAAAAAAAGGTTTTTTTTCTATTCGTTGGAAAAAGAGATACTTGCACAAACTTTCATCATGCAAAAAAAAGGTATTGCCTATAGTACTTTGGCTGACTGGGGAGAACATGCAAAAGATAGTCTCATGATTCAAAATGATGAAGAGGGAGAAGGCATCTACTTCTACATGGAAAAGAACTCTGATATCCATAAGTGGATTGTAGATGAACTAAGTCACTGTACATTAGATGAAGTACCTTTTAATGATGTATAATTTTTTAATGATGTAACACTGCTCCTTATAATGCAAAACCATAAATATGTAGAGGTCGATAACGGTAGCAAAGCAGCCAAAATAGGTGTTTTTCTGCTTCCCGCGTTGTACGTGGCAACCCATACTTCAATTTCAATAAAAAATATAACTCATTTTTGTAAATATATTATTGTATGCATTCACACTCATAGCTTGGGAGTGAGAGGAAAAGATTTTATCGGTCACTATAAACACAAACTGCGTTATAATACCCCATGAAAATCACAAACATACGAACCC
>JALWME010000115.1 GCA_027083995.1 Sulfurovum sp. | reverse complement strand
AGACAAATACCAAAAAGTGGTACTTTATGGGCAATAAGTTTTTTAATCTTCTCCTGCTCTTCCTTTAAAATAAGTGGATCACCTGGACCATTGGATAAAAATACCCCATCTATCTCTTTGCTGTCAACCTTAGCGATTATATCTTCAGCTGACATATTATTTGGCACTACAGTCACTTCCATACCAGCATGTGTAAGTTCATTAAGAATATTTCTCTTGATACCAAAATCAAGGGCAATGATTTTCTTGCTTGTTTGAGGCTCCTCATAAGAAAATGTTTTTGCACAATAGCGTGCCTCTTTATGCACATATACCTCTTTTGTACTCACCTGTTCTATATAATTTACTTCCTCTATACGAGGGGAAGTCTCTAATACTTTTCTAAGCTCCTTGGCATCATGTATCTCTGTAGAAGCTACCATCATCATAGCACCTTCTTCTCTTAGCATCTTGGTGATAAATCTAGTATCAATATCACAAATACCAAGCACACCATTTTTCTCCAACAATGAAGCTAGTGTCTCTTCACATCTAAAGTTCGAAGGTCTGTCTTGATAGGTACGAACGATGATACCCTTACAGTATGCGGCACTGCTCTCCATATCTTGTGCATTACAACCAACATTGCCAATCTCAGGCATAGTAAATGTCACAAACTGTCCAGCATAAGAGGGATCTGTAACAATCTCTTGGTAACCCGTCAAAGAGGTGTTAAATACAACCTCCCCAACAGAAGTACCAGTAGCACCAAAGCTCTTAGCCTCAAGCATAAGCCCATTTTCAAAATACAAACTCACTTTTTTCATGTTATACTCCATAATAACTGCTCACTGCTAGTTGCTCACTCACTAAAGCATCCCTCTTTTAGAGAGTTCTTCTTGATAAAACCTTTCATAAAGAAGCTCATAGTCCTGACTTCCTGGGATGACCTCTTTTTTCATACCTTTGATTTTATCATAAACAATATCGTCTATCTCATCATAAGCATCTGCAAAGGCTTTAAAGGCTTTAAAAATCACATTTTTTACTTGATTTTCATTCACATCATATTCGGCTAGATAGTTTTCATAGAGTTCATCTAAAATAAGGTGCGCCAAGTCATTATAGCGATCATCATAGTTCATGATAACCCCTGCTTCAGGTGCCATCTTCTTTTTTATCATAAAAAAGAGTTGTCTCTCATCTGCATGCTGAAACTCAATCTCATCATAGTTTTCATCAATGATTTTTTTTACTTTTTCATCAAGAGCATGCTCTTTTGCAAGGTTTTCATCGATGATTTTTTTAGCAGCAATTACTACGGCATCTTTACCCTTAGGCATAGTAATAAAAGGTGCGTTGGCTAAATCAATCCCGATTTTGGTTGCTACATATCCTGTTTGTTGTGGTTTTAATCTCATGCTGTGAACTCCTCAAATTTTTTCTTTTTTAAAGCGACAAGTCGCGCGAGCTCTCTGCTAAAGAGAACTCAGTGTTAGCCGTAGCCATTTGCGGCTTTGCTCAAATGGCGTTATCTTATAATAGTATCTTCACGCTCCGGACTTGTGGAGATAATCCCCATTTTTGTTCCTATCATCTCTTCAAGTGCTTCTATATATGACTTAGCTGTATCTGGCAAGTTATCAAAGACTCTCACTCCTTCAGTTTTGTCCCAACCAGGAAATGTCTTGTAAACAGGTGTTACATCTTCTAAATCGTAAGGTACATAGTTTATCTCTTTGCCATCTACTTCATAGGCTACACATACTTTAACTTCTTCAAAACCATCAAGCACATCAAGTTTCATAAGTGCTACCTGATCAACACCATTGACACGTACTGCATGACGCATAGCCACAGCATCAAACCAACCACATCTTCTTGGACGTCCAGTGGTTGTGCCAAACTCATGTCCATTTTTGCGAAGTCTGTCGCCTTCTTTGCCAAAATCTTCAGAAGGAAAAGGTCCGTTACCCACTCTTGTGCAGTAAGCTTTGGCAATACCTGTGACTTTGCCAATGTCTTTAGGGTTTATGCCAAGCCCTGTACATGCTCCCGCACTCACCGTACTTGAAGAGGTCACATAAGGGTATGTACCATGGTCAATATCAAGCATCGTGCCTTGTGCACCTTCTAGAAGGATTTTTTTGTCTTCATCTAGTATCTCCCACATAAGCTGTGTTGTATCACAAATAAAGCTACCTAGTGTATCTTTGTAGCTTTGAAGTTCGACTAAAAGTTCTGCCTCTATTGGTGCTGCTACCCCCATGGCATCAAAGACGGGCTTATTCATTTCAAAATAGTCAACAATTTTAGCTGTCAATTTTTCAGGGTTAAGTAATTCACCAAGTCTGTGTCCAATACGGGCAACTTTATCTCCATAAGCAGGGCCTATACCTTTACCTGTTGTTCCTATGGCATTATCCCCTTTCATTATCTCTTTTGCCTGATCTATTTGGGCATGATAAGGAAGGAGTATATGGGCTTTGTCTGAGAGAAAAAGTCTTCCCTCCAAATCATCAAACTGTAGCATCTCTTTTATAAAATCTTTTGGAGACAATACTACACCATTTCCTACAATATTTTTGGCTTTAGGATTTAATACGCCCGAAGGTATGAGGTGAAGTGCATACTTTTTACCATCAATTACAATGGTATGCCCTGCATTGTGTCCACCTGCAAAACGACATACATAGTCATGTGTTTGAGCCATATGGTCAACAATTTTTCCTTTCCCCTCATCTCCCCACTGAAGACCTACAATTAAATCTGCTTTACTACTCATCTACTTTGCCTCATTATTCATTTTATATACAATGCACTCATCTGTATAGAGTGCAAACCCTGCTGCTTCAACACCATCAATCGCATACGTTCCACCCATAGCCAAAAGACTATTGTTCTCAAACATTCTAAAAGTCAAAGAGTCATAATAACGCATCTTTGCATAAAAAAGGGGAGAGATTACCATATTGTCATACCTTACTTGCTCTGTGGCTGTTTTAATCTTCGCCAATTCTACTTTTACATCTTCTGGAAAAGCAGATAAATCCTCTAAGTCTGTTATAGTGTTTATGCGTACAAGTTGTTCAATCCAAGGTAATTTGGCTTTCATTATTCTCTCTACATGCATTGACTTTAGTACATCAAGAGAAACCCCATACTTTTCATTAAGTAGATGAGGGATACGAATATTTGCTATCTGCATCACTGGCTTAGCATCCATCTTATCAAGTAACATAATAGTCGTTTTTGTTACCTCTTCAAACCCCCCGTCTATCACTTCAGCACCTATCTGATACTGCTCTTTAGTAGGGAATGTAACTGTTGGCTGTACATAAAACCACTTTTTAGATGCTGTACTACGCCCCAATCTTTTAGTAACGATACGCACTACATCAGCAGTAGAATCAGCACGTAGTGTCACTTCATGGTTTTGCTCATCATTGAGTTTAAGTAGTGGCTTTTTATCATCAAAACTTTCATGTTGGTGGTACGAAAAAAGTGGTGTTACTATCTCTTCAAACCCAAGATTTTCAAGTAATTTGGCTGAGACAAACTCTATCTCCCTTTTTATCTTCGCGGATTCAGCAAAATAGAGTTTTGACCCTGAAGGGATTTCATGTTTATAGACCATTATTGAGCCCCCAGTGCATAATATATTTTGTGAAACACATGTGATGCCAACCCATCAAATGTTCTTCTACCTAACTTGTGAAGTGCTAGTTCTACAGCATTGACTACAGCTACCATTTCATAAGGTTCTATAAGCCCCATCTGATTAATACGAAATATCTTACCTTTTAAGTGGTCCTGTCCACCTGCAACATTTACACCAAAGTCTGTTTTAAGTAAATCGCGTATCTCTTTAGCGTTTTTATCATCTATTGTTGTCATAGAAGGTGCCGGTGTTTTTGGATAGATGTGTAAACCTAAAGCTT
>JALWME010000114.1 GCA_027083995.1 Sulfurovum sp. | reverse complement strand
CTTGTCACAAAGACAGAACCCTAGATAGCCTACAAAAAAATCTCAAAGAGTGGGGAAACCTCCAATGGGAGAAAATGGAAGTCCCACAACAATACTTCAAATAAGCATTGTTTGATTTCAATTAACCTTTTGTCATTAAAATAAAAGATATAGATAACAAGGCGATACATGATAAACATTTTGATGATAGAAGATGATCCAGAATTTGCAGAACTTCTGAGCGAATACCTGGCACAATATGACATAAAAATTACCAATTATGAAGACCCCTACTTAGGTTTAAGTGCAGGGGTTAAAAAGTTTGATTTACTTATACTAGATCTTACTCTTCCAGGTATGGACGGTTTAGAAGTCTGTGAAGAGGTAATACGTAAATATGATATACCTGTGATTATCTCATCTGCAAGATCAGACATCAATGACAAAGTAGAAGCATTGGCTATAGGTGCAGATGACTACTTACCTAAGCCTTATGATCCTAAAGAGATGTATGCTCGTATTATGTCACTACTTAGACGCTATGCTAAGTCACAAGATGCAGAACTCACCACCCCCAAAAGTGACTTTGAACTTAAAGGCGATACAATCTACTTTAAAAACAGTGCATTAAACCTTACCCCAGCAGAGTTTGAAGTACTTTCACTTTTAGTCAAATATCAAGGCATTACACAATCACGTGAGCAGATAATCAACACAGCTGGCACTATGAGTATTGACTCACAAGGCAAAAGCCTTGATGTCATTATAAGTAAAATACGTTCAAAACTTGGAGAAAAAGATCCTGAAGACTCTAAGCGTATCCAGGCTGTACGTGGTGTAGGATACAAGTTAGTCTAATGATTATCACTTCGTTACGCTCCAAAATAAGGATTGTATTTTTTATTACACTTCTCTTACTTGCTGCTCTGTTTGCCTTTTCAATCAAATATGACCATGAAAAAATAGAAGAGCGTAACATAGCCCAAGAACAAAAAATTTCTCACTATCTCTATAGCTATTACCTCAAACACGGCAAGATAGACGAGGCTTATCTTGAAGCTCAAAATGTCTCTCTTATCACAGATAAAGGTCGTGTCGTACAAATAGAACGTTACTTTAAAGACAAAGGAAAATTAAAACGATATGCTGTAGATGTTGTACATCTTAAACGTATTATTATCATTAATAATGACAGATTTAAACTTATTTTAGAAAACAAAAATAAAGCAAAATTTCCGCTTAAACGTGCACTTGTTTTCTCCACAGTTTTCATTCTTATTGTCCTTTTGTACTTATGGATAATGAAAAGTTTTTTACCCCTTTCCAAACTTAAAAATCAGATACAAACCTTCTCAGAAGGAAATCTAAATATAGACTGTAAAAGTGACAAACAAGATGAGATTGCAGAAGTTGCCAACGAATTTGACCATGCAGTAAGTATGATACGTGAACTCTTACACTCAAGACAACTCTTTTTACGTGCTATTATGCATGAACTAAAAACACCTATAGCCAAAGGTCGTTTAGTCTCTGAAATGTTAAATGATGAGAAAAACAAAGTACGTTTACACACCATTTTCGAAAGACTAAATCTGCTTATAGACGAGTTTGCAAAAATAGAAAAAATAACCTCCAAAAACTTTGACTTGGTTCTTAAATCGTATAAGATGTCTGATCTTGTAGAAGCCAGTGTAGATATGCTAATGATAGACAACCCAAAAAAACTGATAGATATCGACATAGAAGAAGACTATCTTGTAGAAGTAGACTTTGAACTCTTTACACTTGTAATAAAAAATCTATTGGACAATGCCCTAAAATATAGTAAAAATAAGCATGTAACAGTCATTATCTCTTCACAAGGTCTAGAAATCATGAACCTAGGAGAGAAACTTTCTGAACCTTTAAAACACTACTTTAAACCTTTTCACACCTCTAAGAAAGGTTTAGGGTTAGGTCTATATATTGTTAAAAGTATATTAGATATTCACCATATGCAACTAGACTATTTGCACAAAGAAGGTGCCAATTGGTTTAGAATAAAATAGCCTATACCCCCCAAAAAAATATAAGGGTATAATAAAAGTATGTACTTATGCTTCTTTAATAGTGTCAGAGAGCATAAATGAAAGTTCTAATGCCTGAGAAGCATTTAGTCTCGGATCACATTGTGTATGATAACGACTTGCAAGACCTTCATCTGTAATAGCACAAGAGGTACTTCCTGTACACTCTGTTACATCATTACCTGTCATCTCTAAGTGTATCCCTGCACCTATCGTTCCCATCTCTTTATGTATGGTAAAAAACTGTTCTACTTCTGATAGAATATTATCAAAATTTCTTGTTTTAAAACCACTGGCAGACTTCTCAACATTACCATGCATTGGGTCTATAGTCCAAACTACATTTTTGCCTGCATCTCTTACTTTTTTCAAAAGTGGAGGAAAGTATTCTTTTATTTTACTCGCACCCATACGTACTATGAGTGTAAGTCTACCCTCTTCATTATCTGGGTTAAGTGCCTCTATAAGACCTATAAGCTCATCCTCACCCATACTTGGACCTACTTTACAACCTACAGGGTTTTTTATCCCTCTAAAGTACTCTATATGTGCCTCAGACAAGTCTCTTGTTCTGTCTCCTATCCAAAGCATATGTGCAGAACAGTCATAGTATTCACCTGTCTCAGAGTCTTCTCTTGTAAGTGCTTCTTCATAATTAAGTAGCAGTGCTTCATGTGAGGTGTAAAGTGTAGTCTGATGGAGCTGTGGCATCACATCAGATGTCAATCCGCATGCAGCCATAAACTTCATAGCATGGTCTATTTTATCCGAAAGTTCATCATATTTTTGCCCTAGCGGATTATCTTTGATAAATTCTAAATTCCATTGGTGTACTTTGTTAAGATCTGCCAAGCCACCACGTGAAAATGCACGAAGTAAGTTCAGTGTTGCCGCAGACTGATTGTAGGCTCTTAACATATTTTTAGGGTTTGGTACACGTGCAGCTTCATCAAACTCAATACCATTAATGATATCTCCACGGTATGAAGGTAGTTTTACCCCATCAATCTCTTCAAAATCCGAACTTCTTGGCTTGGCAAACTGCCCTGCTATGCGCCCTACCTTTACAATAGGTTTGCCTGTTGAGTACATCAACACCATATTCATCTGAAGCATGACTTTAAAAAGATTTTTTATATTTTGTGCATCAAAATCTGAGAAACTCTCCGCACAGTCTCCACCTTGAAGTAAAAATGCTTCACCACGTCCAGCAGAAGCAAGTTTTTCTTTGAGCTTTCTGGCCTCTCCTGCAAATATAAGTGGTGGATGCGAACTTAGCTCTTCTTCTACTTGTTTAAGAAGTGCTTGGTCTTGATATGTTGGTTGTTGCTTTATGGGAAAATCTCTCCAGCTACTTGGTGTCCAACTCATAGTCTATCCTTAGTGGGGCATTTGGAAATACCCAAAATTAATGCAAGATTATAGCTTAAAAATGATGAAATTGTAAGCTCTCGTTATAAATAGAAAAAAATTATCAATTTTTTTCTATTTATAAGCTAAAAATTACTTTTTCACGTGGTGAATAAGTAGTGAATAACTCATATTAAAAAATGAAACCCGTGTTTTAGGGTATGAAACATTTTGAACTATTTTTTCACGACAAAAGTTACAAAGTTTGCCCACTGAAAAATAGTTTCTATTTTTGTAAAACCAGCATCTTTACACATCTGTATATTTTCATTTATGGTAAAAGGGATAAGTACATTTTCCAGTGCTTCACGCTTCTGTGCTATCTCATACTCTGAGTAGCCTTGCTCTTTTTTATAGTCATAATAGATGTCTATCATCTGCTTGTCTAAAACCTTGTCTTGAAAAACTACCTTTTCAGAAAATATAAACATTCCCTCATCATTCAGACCATCAAAAATTTTCTTCACCAGCTCCAAACGCTGCATAGGGCGTATAAACTGCAAGGTATAGTTGGCCACAATAACATCTTCATCTTTATA
>JALWME010000113.1 GCA_027083995.1 Sulfurovum sp. | reverse complement strand
AGCTCTTCTTTTTCATTATGAAAAAACGCCATAAGCCCACCTGAAGTGGCTTTGAACTCTTCTATGTTTTTAAACTGCCCTGTAGTATTCATCTTGCTCTCTGTGTCTGAGTCTATCCATAAAATGTGTCCATACTCATGTCCTACAGTTGAAATATCATAAATCTCCTGCCATAACCTGGGGTTTTTCTCTATAAGCTCTCTTTGTGCTTTGACAAATGCCTCACCCATTGTCTCAACTGAGAGCTTCATCACAGGTTTAGACTTTTTTGACTCCATCACGAAATCGGCATATGCAAATATCTTCTTACCCAACTCTTCTGATACCTGTTCGTCATTGGGTACTACTTGGGCTGAGAAAAGTCCGTTAAACTCTGCTGCATAGTAGAGTATGGGTTGACCTATGTAGAGTTGTGTTTCATCTACTTGTGTGAGGTTTTTAGCCATAGTCTTTTGGGCTTGGCTTCCAAACTCCTCTGCCATTGTAGATGCAAAATCTTTTATATTTTGTCTTGTAGCCGACCCTTCTTGTAAGTTCGGGTTTACTATACGTAAGTCCCACTCTAATGCCACTGCCTTTCTGTAATGGTCTTCATAGTACTCTAGTGGATGTCCTATTTGTAGTGGGGTTTTTACTGCCATCCATTTTCTATCTACTTCTGCCCATTTGCCTATGAGTTCATCCACCACAGTGTGCTCAAATGCTTCCTTGAGTGCACTAAGATAGGCTATCCACTCTTTTTTTTGATTAAAGACCTCATCCTCTTCTATCTCTAACCGTCCTATAAGCTGTGAAAGTGACTTTGTAACATTGGCGATATGTACAGGAAATGCTTCTGCATAGGCTACAGACTTGTACTCTCCTGTTTCATCTTTTTGTAGCACTGAGTAACATCTATCCCCCACATTACCTTCAGAGTCTCTGTCTAAAAGATTTTTATCTTGAAGCATCTGTAGTACCTTGGCATCATCCCCATCAAACATTGCACTGAGTTCCGGGTTTATCGTATTGATAATTTGACGTGTCCAGTCACTCTGCCATAGTGACATATACTGCCCTACATAATGCACCCCATAGATAAGAGAACGATAAAAAGGGGTAAGCAGTTGCTCCTGTTCTATCCACTGCAAAAGTGCCTCATGACGCTGAGTATGGAAGTCATTGACAAAGCCATACGCTACCTCTTTTTTTCTACGAATCTGCCTTTCATCAAAGCCATTGTTTTTCATCACCTGCTCTAATGCATCTTCGCGTAGATTCACCAGACGTGTAAGCCCTGCCATATATCCCTCATCATCTCTGGGGATATTAAGCATGGTCAAAAAAAACTTAATTTCTTTTTCTGCCTTCTCATTGCCTTTTTCTTTATCTAAAATGTCATAATAGCTATTGAGTTCAGCCTGTCGTGTTTGTAACTCATTATAGATGCGTTGTAGATCTTGCATAAATTGTTGTTTGTTCATCGTTTTTTCTCTTTATTTATTTTTTAACATAGTAATAATCGGCTTTGCTAACTCCAAAGCCTTAGCCCGATGTGAAATCTTAGCTTTTGCTTCATCGTCCAACTCTCCTAAAGTCTGCATATACCCACTGGGGATAAACGCTGGGTCATACCCAAAACCTTTTTCGCCTCTAAGCTCAGTGATGACATTGCCATACATCCATCCGTGTACCACGTACTCTCCGTACTTAGAGACTATGGCTATGGCTGCTGTGTAGTAGGCAGGTGTAGACTTTAAACCTTTTTTACTTACTTCTTCTATGAGTTTGCGTAGGTTGTCTTTGTCTGTAGCTCCAACGCCTGCGTAACGTGCAGAGTAGATGCTGGGGGCACCTCCTAGTATGGGAAGTGAGATACCAGAATCATCAGAGATAACCAGATATTCACTTCCAAGTTTTTCATAAATAGTTCGTGCTTTTATAAGAGCATTGGCAGCAAAAGTATCACCATCTTCAACGATATCAAACTCGCCCAAAAGGTCAGAAAAAGGCACTACTTCATCTTTACACATTTGTTTAAATTCACGTAATTTGCCTTTATTCCCCGTCGCTAAAACAAGTTTCATCAGTACTTAACCTTTTTTCTTTATAATGTATGAAATTCTATCTAATTGGAGATATACCTATGATTAAACAGATAATGCCTTTGAGCCTTATTGTCGCACTTCGCTTTTTTGGACTTTTTATCGTTCTTCCTGTGCTTTCCATATATGCTCTTGATATGGAAGGTGCTACACCATTTTTAGCTGGTCTTGTAGTAGGTGGTTATGCCCTCACACAAGCCATTTTCCAAGTCCCTTTTGGGATGATGTCTGATAAGTTTGGACGCAAACAAGTCCTGCTGTTTGGACTGATTATATTTATCATCGGTTCAGTTATTGCAGCACTCTCTGAAGACATATACATGCTCATGCTAGGACGTTTTTTACAAGGTGCAGGAGCCATCGGTTCAGTAGTATCAGCAATGATAGCTGACCTTGTCAAAGAAGAGCAACGTGCCCATGCTATGGCTATCATGGGAGGGACAATTGCTATGAGTTTTGCTGTAGCTATGATTGTAGCCCCTATCATTGGTGGCAACTGGGGGATAGACAAACTCTTTTGGCTTACTGCCATACTTTCTGTTATGGCTATAGGTATTCTCTTTACCTCTGTACCAAAACCTCCGCATATCGTACACACCTACACAGAAGCAGAATCCAAATTTACCGAAGTCTTTAAGAACAAAGCCCTTACACGTATGTATGTCACTTTCTTTTTCCATTGGCTTACGATGACCATGGCATTTTTCATCATCCCACTTGTCATGACGCAATCACTCAGTGAGGGTGGTTTTGCCTGGGAAAAACCTGAACTGTGGAAAGTCTATTTCCCTGCCATGGTACTAGGTGTTATCTCTATGGCACCTGCAGCTATCTTTGGCGAGAAATATGGCAAAGGAAAAGAGATATTTATGCTCTCTATTGGAGCCATTATGATTGCTTTTCTTGCTATGGGTTTTGCAACTACTGCTTGGGTGTTTGTACTGGGTGTTGTGTTTTTCTTTATCGGGTTCAATATGTTCGAGCCACTCTTGCAAAGTTTTGTAGCCAAATTTGCAAAAGTACACCAAAAAGGAGCAGCCCTAGGAGTGGCAAATACCTTTGGATACCTCGGTATCTTTGCGGGTGGTATGTTTGCAGGTTGGCTCATGCAACACTATGACAGAGCGGTACTCTCTATGGTTGTACTTGCTATTGCCGTGGTATGGTTCATCTGGGTAGCCACCATGCCAAGCCCAAACAACAGAGGAAACGTCTACCTCCCACTAGATATTTTCGATAGAGAAAAAGTGGCAGCACTCACAAAACACGATGCCATCGTAGAGTCTTATGTCAATGAAACAGAAAACATCGCTGTAGTGAAATATAATAAAGATTTGATAGATGAAGATGAAGTCAGAGGAATGTTAAGCTAATGTCTACACAACAACCTAAGTATATCAAAGATTTAGAAACACTACTGCGTACCCATTCTGCTTTGGTAGATGTGAAAAAGAGTTTGCATGTCTACTTCAATAGAACTGACTATGGCTGTGTAAAAGACTACCCTGTAGCCATCGTACATGAAGCTAAGCGTATCAAAGAAGAAGATACCTTAACATATTTCAAACAAAACCACTTGCTTGATGAAGATGGTTTTAGCTATGACGAATACCCAAAAGATGACCTTGAAGGTATCACCAACTATGCACCAAAGTACATCCAAAATGTAGGCTTCTTACTCACCACAAGCAAAGAGATACCTCACCCTACCTTTACAAATAAATTCAAGCATGACTACTGGAAAAAGATACAAAGTGTTAAAGGACTCGAAGCAGTCATAGACATCTCAGCACTTACCCCTACTTCGAGTGCATGTGAAGCAGAAAATACCTTACGTGCCATCATCCGTAAACGTAAAGAAGTACATCAACTAAAAAAGATTACTTTTGTATGGATAGTAGAAATAACGGGAGTTAACCCTCA
>JALWME010000112.1 GCA_027083995.1 Sulfurovum sp. | reverse complement strand
CACTTCATCAACTGTAACAAACAGATTGGCATCTCTAGCCTGTATACCTACACGTGCACCAAGATAGATATTGAATCCAAAAATCCCCTCTTTTTGTGCCAGTACAAAATTACAGTCATGTCCGTAAATATTGCATGAGTTGGAGAGTGAACCAAGAATTCCTGTGTTAAACTTACGTGGAAGTGCTGAAATCCATTCAGGATTTTGTATGAAAATATCTTGTAATTTTTCGATGATAGGCATGGTATGTATAACTGAATCATAGGCAATGCCATCAAGCGGATCAGTGACAATGTTACGAGGGTTGTCAACCCCTGTCTGAAAAGTAGAGATACCTACTTCTTTTAAGAGTGCTAAAACAGTGGCAATATCTTTTATCTGCAAATAACGAAGTTCGATTTGCATCCGTGTCGTAATATCTATATAGTCATTACCATATTTTTGTGCAACTTCTCCTATGCGTTTTGCTTGTGTATAGTTTAATTGACCTGCTGGCACACGTACACGGAGCATAAAATCTTCACCTTTGTCAAAGAGTCCAAAACATTTTAAAAAGTAAGCAGAGTCTTCTTTGGCTAAACCTTCATACCCTGCAGCAGCAATGTCTGTGAGTTTTGCATGAACATCCATAGGCATTTTAAGTGCTTTGGTGTTTTCAACTTTATTTATTTTCTTGCTTCTTGCTTCTTTTGCTTTTTCTAAAATGGTCATGATTGTCTACTTTTTTCTAAAATTGTATAGTATTTTACCACATTTCCAAAAATAATAATGGCAGGTCTTTGTACTTTTACTGCAGCTTTATTTAAGCCTTTTATCGTTGTTACAATGTTATGTTGGTTTTTTCTACTCGCATTGGAGACAATAGCACAAAGTGTGGACCCTTCAATACCTTGTTTTTTTGCTTCTTGTACTATTTCATTTACACGGGAAAGTCCCATAAGAACGATAAGTGTGTGGTCTTTATTTTTTATCATTGGTATCCACGATAAGTTGAGTGCATTACCTTTTAAATGTGCGGAAACTACAGTAAAAGCATCACTGTATTCTCTGGCAGTGATGGGAATATTTGCCATAAGAGGTGCTGCTATAGCGGAGGAAATTCCTGGTATTACCTCTACAGGTATGCCTTTTTTGTTAAGATAGAGTAACTCCTCTGCACCACGCCCAAAGATAAATGGATCACCTGATTTTAGACGTGCAACACTTTTACCTTTTTTAATGTAATAGCGTATGAGTTTATTTATCTCCATTTGTGGTTTGGAGTGAAAGCCTTTTTCTTTACCGACAAAAATACGTAGCGTATGGGCATCAATTTCTGCCATAATTTCTTTGGAAATAAGATGGTCATACAAGACAACATCGACACTTTTGATGATGTTGTAGGCTTTGCGTGTAAGCAATTGGGGGTCACCTAAACCACAGCCAACAAGATAGGCTTTGGCTTGCATCTTTTTTAGAGATTTTTTGGTTTTTTTGGGTTTGATAATACCTATATCTCTTTGTAGCTGTAATTTTTCTATAAATGCTTCTATATCATCAGGAATGAGGTGTTCACATGCATCTCTATAATACTGTGCCATACTAGGACTTGCTCCAGAACTTGAAACTGCAATCTGAAGTGTTCTGTTTTTGGTTAAAGCCATAAAGTAAAAGTCACAAAGTTTTGGTTTATCAACAATATTGAGCAATATACTGTGTTTCTTTTTGTAAGCAATGAGTTTACGGCTTACTTTTTCATTACCTGTAGCATCTATGATAATATGTCTATTTTTAATATCTTTACATTTAAATGGTTTTATCTTTATGTCTTTACAAAGCTTTTTAATATCTTGATGTATTGTTTTGGCTACAATTGAAAAAGAAATATCATTTTGTGAAAGTACCTGTGCCTTTTGCAAAGCTGCTTTCCCTCCACCAATTAAAAGAATAGTTTGTTCTTTTAATAATATTGGAAGTGTTTTTCTTTTTTTCATCTTTTGTGAGTATCCATATATTGAATTAGGCTTATTGTATCTAAAATCTTTTTTAGGCAAGTATAAATAATGATTAATTTTTAATCATTCTTAATACTATATTGGGCATACATGAAGATATATTTTCTTTATGTATATAATAAAATAGCCTATATATGTTGATTAAAAATTAATCATACACCGTATTATAATATATATAATTATAGTGTATAATTTGTAAAAATTTAATGTAAGGATTATGCATGTCAGTATTTAAAAAACTTAAAGGAGAGGGGCATACACCCACGCTTTTTGCAGCGTTTATCTATTTTGATATGAGTTTTATGATTTGGATGATACTAGGACCTCTCTCTTCAGAGATAGTAGAATCTTTTGCTGCACAGGGGTTTGTTATGACGATGGGACAAAAAGCAACTTTGCTCTCTCTGCCCATATTTTCAGGTGCATTGCTTCGCATTGTACTAGGTTTTGGTGTCGATAAATTTGGTGCAAAAAAGACAGCACTTGTTTCACAGGCACTGGTGATTGCTGCACTGCTTTATGCTTATATGTTGGGAGAAAGTATTACTTATTATCAGCTACTTGGTGTAGCTGTTACCCTAGGATTTGCAGGTGCGTCATTTGCTGTAGCTTTGCCACAGGCAGGTCAGTGGTACCCACCTAAACTCCAAGGATTGGTACTTGGTATTGCTGGTTCAGCATACTTTGGTGCAGCTATGGGTTTTGTATTTTCTCCCAAGATAGCACAACTGTACAGTTGGCAGTTTGTATTTTTTATTGCTGCCATACTTGCAGTAGGACTTTTTATTACCTATGCACTGCTTGCCAAAGATGCACCACCTGAAGTCTATAAGCCAAGAGTTAAAAAAATCTCTGACTATGTGACACTGCTAAAAGACAAAGACACTTGGTGGTTTAATCTCTTTTATGCCATCTCTTTTGGAGGTTTTGTAGGTTTTGGTGTCTTTTTAAAGCTCTATTTGATGGATACCTACAAGGAAGAGATGACAGCACTTGGTCTCTCATGGTTTTCAGAAAACAATGTGAAAGTCATTGCAGGGTATCTTGTAGCGATGTTTGTTTTTGGTGGTACTTTATTGCGTCCTGTAGGTGGTGCCATTGCAGATAAAATAGGCGGCATAAAAGCACTCTATATTTTCTTCGGTATTGTTATCGTTGCAGTAGGCATGAATGCCTTGGTGAGACTTCCCTTTGGATTTGGAGTACTGGCATTTTTTATTACGATTGTCAGTCTGGGTATGGCAAATGGTGCTGTTTTCCAGTTAGTACCCCAACGCTTTGCCAAAGATATAGGTGTGATGGTAGGCATTGTAGGTGCAGCAGGCGGGCTGGGTGGTACACTGCTTATAAAGACACTTGGGTGGAGCAAAGATGCTTTTAATGGCTACACAGTAGGGTTTTTACTCTTTGTGGGTGTTGCTGTGCTTGCCATCATCGGGCTTGGACTTGTAAAAACAAGATGGCGAACCACATGGGGAGCAAAGTCTGGTGGAATGATATAAGGTTTGTGCCATAATGCTACATTAGCGTTTATCTAACCCTAGCATCTTGCCAAAGAGTTTATCTTCAGTAAGCCCCATTTTTGCAGCTTCCATAAGGTTATTCTCTTTGTAATATTTTACGAGTTCATCTGCATCTTGTCCTGACATCATAGCTTGGTAGTATAGAGCAGAGAGTATCTCTTGGTCATCAGCTTTCAGGTTTTCTTTTTTAGCCAAAGCTTCTACTATAAGGACTTTTTTTATAGAATACGCTGCTTCTTTTCTTAGGCTTTCTCTTAGAGTATGAAATTTGTTTTTGTCTTTATTGAGAGCATCTTTTTCTTCCTCATTCATCTGCTGTATACGTTCTGCTACCTTTGCATCTATCTCCTGTTCTACTATGTTTGCAGGCAGTGTGAAGTCAAATTTTGACAAAAGCCCTGTAACAAGAAGGGGTTTGAGTTCATCATTGTAAAACTGCGAGAGTGCCTGAGCGTTTATCTGGTCTGCCAGTTTTGCCTTGAGTGTTTCTATGGTTGCTTTTTCATCATTGA